>NZ_MWJN01000033.1:0-82995 GCF_002027145.1 Microbispora sp. GKU 823
CCGAGCGCCCGCCCGGCCGCCACCGCCGTCCGGGCCGCGGCGTCGCCGGCGTCCCGCGGGTCGTACGGCTCGACCGCGACCGCCACCCGGGCGCCGGTGAGGTCCTCCAGCGTCCGCTCCAGGTAGGAGCCCAGCAGCGGGGCGACCCACGGCCCGCGCCCGTCCTTCTTGCGTACGGCCTGCAGGCGCAGGCCCTCCCAGCGCTCGACGACCTGGCCGGCCGCGTCGCGCACCGCGATGTCGTAGACGTAGGTGTCACCGTCGCGGGAGCGCTCGGTCGCGCAGTAGCGCAGCTCTCCCGCCTCCGCCAGGCCCGGACCGCCCGGCCACAGCCGTTCGACGCCCGTCGGCAGCAGGGTGGCGTCCGGAACGCAGACCTGATTGCCGTGCATGAGCGCGTCGCGCATGCCCGGGTCGCCGAGCAGCAGGTCGGCCGGCAGGTACGCGGCGAACCAGTCGACCCGGTCCAGGGCCGCCACGTCGGCGTCGACGTGGCGGGCCGCGGCCCTGTGGTAGCGGCGCAGCCGGTGGAAGCGGCCGCCCTGGAACAGGACGTCGCCGTACATCTCGCGCTCCGGGTCCAGCGGCACCGCGGGCAGGCCCTCGGCCTGCTCGGGCGGCCCTGCCGGCGCCTTCTCGCCAGTGAAGCGCACCCGGGCCCGGAAGTGCTCGACGTCGAAGCCGGTCTCCGCGCTGCGGATCGCGACCTCGGCCGTGTCGTCGCCGGTGACGACCGCGGCGATCCTGATCGTGGTGCTGCCGTCCGGCGGCACGATGATCGGCCGCATGAACTCGGCGTCCTCGATGACCGTCACGGTGTCGCGGCCCGCCGCGGCCGTGGCGACCTGGGACATCGCCTCCATTCCCAGTACGGCGGGGAACAGCAGGTTGCCGTCGAGCAGGTGGTCGGCGAGGTAGAGGTCGGTGCCGGCGTTCATCTCGACCTCGCTGACGAGCTCCACGCCGTGGTAGCGGATCAGCGGGGTGCCGACGAACCGCAGCAGCGGCAGCGGCGGTAGGTCGCGGCGGACGGTGCCGACGCCCTCGGTCCGCCCGCTGATCACGACGATCGGCGGCGCGGCGGGGTCGGCGACGAGCCGCCGCATGATCTCCACGCCCTGCTCCGGCGAGATCGGGGTGATCCCCTTGCGGACCAGGCCGTCCACGACCGACAGCCGCTCGCCCATACCGACGTCGGACCAGACCGACCACTCCATGCACACCGTGCGGCAGCCCGGGTGGGCCGTGGCGAACTCGGCGGTGAGCTCGGCCAGCCACTCGTTGGCCGTCGAGTAGTGCCCCTCGCCGTGCAGGCCCGCCCGGCCGATGATGCTGCCGAACGTGACCAGCAGGCGCAGCGCCTCCGGCTCGACCGCGGCGAGCACGTTGCGCAGACCGTCCACCTTGGGGGCGAACGTGCGCCGGAACGCGGCCGCGTCGAGGCTCGCCAGCCCGGCGGGCTCGTTGCGGCCGGCGCCGTGCAGCACGGCGGTGACCGGCCCGAGCGCGCCGCGCACCTCCTCGACCGCCCGGCGCACCTGCTCGGCGTCCGTGACGTCCGCGCGGGCGTAGTGGACGGTCACCCCGGAGTCGGCCATCCGGCGGAGGTTGGCCGCCAGCTCGGCGTCCTGGGCCGGGTCGGACCGCCCGAGCACGGCCAGCTTCGCGCCGCTGTCGGCGGCGACGGCGAGCGCGCACTCGGCCGTGATGCCCTTGCCGCCGCCGGTGACGAGCAGCACGTCGGAGGCGTCCAGCGGCTGCCGCTCGGCCTCCGCCCGCACGGGCATGGCGCGCAGGTCGGCACCCGGCGTGTTCCGGCCTCGTCGTAGTGGGCCTCCGCGAACGCGCTCGTGGCGGCCACCTCGGCCACGACCCACGCCACGGCGTCCGCCGTCGCGGGGACGTGCACGATCGTGGTGCGCAGGTGCGGGGCCTCCTGGTGGAGGTCCTGGCCAGCCCCGCCGCGCCGCGGCCGTGCTGCACCAGGACGAAGCGGCTGCCCGCCGGAGCGACCAGGGCCGCCTGCGCGCCGAGCAGCGCCTGCTCGACGTGCTCCTCCGCGCAATCGGGCGGCAGGCACACCAGCACGCCGGAGCCCACCCCGCCGCGTTCCAGCGCGGCGCGCAGCGGCTCGGCGAGCGGCGAGCCGGCGGGCGCGAAGAGCTGCCAGCGCCCGTCGGCCTCCTCCGCCGCCGCCCGCGCGGGCAGCGCCACCTCGTCGAGGTCCACCGAGAACGGCCTGGCCCAGGCGGCGGCCGGAGCCACCACCTGCGGAGCCGCGGGCGCGCCGGTGACGGCCAGGGCGTCGAGCGCCTCGGCCAGCTCGCGCAGACTAGCGGTGGCGAGGTTGGTCGGCGCCTGCCCGGCCGGAACGCCCAGCCGCTGGGTGGCCTGGTCGATGATGTGCATGACCGTCACCGAGCTGAGGTGCAGCTCGTCGAGCGGCCTGCTGTCCGCGCCCACCATCTCCAGAGGCAGCTCGGCGCGTTCGGCCGCGAGCTGCCGCAGCAGGTCGAGGCTGGAGACGGCGCCCGCGGGGGCGGCCTGGCCGTCCCGGGCGGGAGCCGGGGTCTCCGGCTCGGTGACGCGGCGGGCCGCGGCCCGCACCCGCACCTCCGGCGCCGACTCGGCCGGGCTGGCGAAGAAGGTGAACTTCTGGCCGATCTCCAGCGGCCGGACCAGCCGCCCGTGGAAGATCTCCTCGTGCAGGACCGGCGCCCCCACGACGTACGCCGCGCCGACCACCCGCAGGAGCCCGGCCAGCGACTCGTCGTCGGTGTCGAGCGCGACCGCGGGCACGTCCGTCGCGGCCGAGGCGAGGTTCGTCAGCACCCGGCCCGGGCCCACCTCCACGAACAGGTCGATGTCCTTGGCCGCGAGCTGCACCGCCTGGGTGAACCGCACGGGCTCGGTGATCTGCCGGGTGAGCAGTTCCGCGATGTCGGTGTCCGGGCGCAGCGGCTCCGCGGTCACGGTGGACACGACCCGCCGGCCGATCCGCTCGAACGACTCGCCCGCGAGCCGCGCGCCGAACGCCTCGGCCGCGGGCGCGACCAGCGGTGAGTGGAAGGCGTGGGACACCGCGAGCCGGGTCCAGTTCAGCCCGGCGTCGGCCGCCCTGCGGCCCACCTCCTCGACGGCGTCGACCGGCCCGGCGACCACGGTCTGCTCCGGGCCGTTGTATCCGGCGATCACCACCGGCAGTCCGGCGATGAGGTCGGAGACTGCCGCCGGTGCGGCCCGGACGCCGGCCATGGTGCCGGACGCGCTGTGCTCGGTCATCGCCCGGCCGCGGGCGGCGGCCAGATCGAGCAGCGTGTCCTCGTCCAGGGCGCCCGCCCACTGCAGCGCCGACAGCTCGCCCAGGCTGTGTCCGACCGCGACCTCCGCGTCGAGGCCGAGGAGCGACAGCGCGCGCAGCCCGGCCATCGAGCCGGTGACGATGCGCGGCTGGGCGACCGCGGTGGCCACCATGTCACCCGACGACGGCAGCGCCGCCCGCGCATAGATCTCCTCCACTTCGGCGAACCGGCGGCGCAGCGCGCCCCCGCTGGTTCCCCTGCCGGAGCCCTGGCCGGGGAACAGGTAGCCGATCCGGCCGGGGCCGTCGGCGTGGCCGAGGAAGGCCCGGCCGTCGGAGGTGAACAGGCTGGTCTCACCGCCGTCCAGGGCCGTCAGCACCCGCCGCAACTGCCGCTCGGCGTCGTCGGGCGAGGAGACCACGACGGCCGCCCGGTACGGCAGGTCCCGCAGGTCCCGCTGCAGGGTGGCGGCCAGGTCGGCGATCTGGCCGTAGGACAGCCGCGGCACGAACTCGGCCAGTTCCGCGAGCCGATCGCGCAGCGCCTGCGGCGAGGCGGCGTCGGCCAGCAGCAGTTCCGCGTCCTGGAGCGAGGCGGCCAGCGTCCTGGTGCGGGTGGGCAGGACCCGCCGTCGCGGGCCGGAGCTCTCCAGCACGACGTGGGTGTTGATGCCGCCGAAGCCCATGGCGGTGACGCCCGCCCTGACCGGGACGTCCTCGGGCCAGGGCTCCGCCTTGCGCAGCGCGCGCAGCGGAGCGCCGTCCTCGGCGAGGATCTGGTGCGGCTCGACGCAGCCGATGGCGGGCGGCAGGACCTGCTCGTGCACCGCCATCGCGGTCTTGATCAGTCCGGCGATGCCCGCCGCGGCCTTGGCGTGCCCGATCATCCCCTTGATCGAGGTGATCGCGGCGGGCGCCGCGGCCGGGCCCGCGTCGCTCCTGGCCTGTGACAGCGCGGTGAGCTCGGTCGCGTCGCCGACCGCGGTGCCGGTGCCGTGGCCCTCGAACAGCCCGACCGTCTCGATGCCGAAGCCGGCCCGCTCGTAGGCCCTGCTCAGCGCGAGCCGGTAGCCGCTCACCTCCGGCCTGGTCATGCCGCCCTTGCCGTCGGAGGAGACGCCCCAGCCGGCGATCGTGGCGTAGATCCTGCGCCCGGCCTCGACGGCGTCGGACTCGCGCATCAGCACGACCATGCCGCAGCCCTCGCCCGGCCAGAAGCCGTTGGAGTGCCGGTCGTACAGACGCATCTCGCCCTTGGCCAGCGCGCCGGTCTTCGCGAAACCGATGATCTCGAAGGGGTCGATGGACAGGTCGACCCCGCCGGCGAGCGCGACGTCCAGGTCGCCGTCGAGCAGCGCCTTACACGCCGTCGTCACCGACAGCAGCGAGGAGGAGCAGGCGCCGTCCACGGTGTAGCCGCCGCCGTTGAAATCGAAGTGGTTGCAGATTCGCCCGGCGATGGTGTTCGACAGCCCGCCCGCGAGGGTGTCCTCGTCGACCTCCGGGAACGGGCTCTTGTAGGTGGCCTCGAGGTCGGCGAGGAACGCGGCCAGCCGCTCGTCGTCCCAGCCCTGGTCCTTCAGCGTCGCCGCGACGGTGCGGCGGACGTACGGCCAGCGCAGACGCAGGATGTTGGCGCGGGTGAACTCGCCGGTGAGCGTGTTGCCGACGACGACGCCGGTGCGCTCGCGCGCCAGCCCCTCCCCTTCGGGGAAGCCCGCGTCGGCCAGCGCACGGCCCGCCATGTCGAGGGCGAGCCAGTGCGTCAGGTCGGTCGAGCGGTAGGTGCTGCCGGCGATCCGGTAGCGGAGCCGGTCGAACTCGTAGCCCTCGATGACGGCGGCGGTGCGCGCGTAGAACCGGTCGGGGACCGACGGGTCGGGGTCCCAGTAGTCCTCCAGGCGCATCCGCTCGTCCGGGAGCCTGCGGAAGGCGCGCCGGCCGGCCAGCGCGTTCTCCCACAACTCCTTGGGCGAGGCGGCGTCCGGGTAGCGGCACGCCATGCCGACGATGGCGATCCTGGTGGTGCTCATACGGAGGCCGCCTCTTTGCCGTTGACCGAGACCGGGCCGGTCACGATGACCGGGGCCGGCGTCTGGGCCGGGACGGGCGCCGGCGGGGCCAGGGTCTGCGCCTGTGCCTGCTGGCGGGCCTTGTTCACGAAGTGCAGCGCCCAGAAGAAGCCGCCCCGGATCGCGCAGACGCCGGCGGTGGCGAAGAACAGCGCGTACGAGATGTGGACGGCGGTGAGCAGGCCGTACAGCAGGGCGACGCCGGCGCCGAAGACGACCTGAGAGCCGGGCTTCGACGGCGTCGTTCCGGGGTCGGTGATCATGTAGTTGGTGAACAGGACGAAGGCGACGCCGGTCATCATGCCGAGCGCGGCGGGGATGGAGGTGCCGAAGAAGACGCCGCGCAGGATGGCCTGCAGGGCGAACATGCCCACCCAGCCGGCGATCAGCGGCATGCGGCCGGTCAGCTTGCCGTTGAGCATCGTGCCGCCGAGGATGATGATCGACGGGACCAGCCAGTCGATCCAGGTGTCCACGTTCTCGGTGAAGTGGTACGGCGGCGCGATGCTGGCCCACGGGAAGACCAGCAGGATGACGGCGATGCCGAAGTTCGACGGGTTCATGAAGTGGCGCAGGCGGCCCTTCACCGGAGCCCGCAGCACCCACTTGGCCCCTACGGCCACCACGACCCCGAAGACGAGCACGAGGACCTGGTCGTTGACGTAGGTCAGCATGTTCATGGCCAGGCTGGTGATGTGCGCCGGGTAGAGGAACTCCACCAGGCCGCGCAGGCCGTTGCCCCGGTAGCGGGGGGCGCGCCCCTCGGCCCGCGAGCCGATCCGCTCCAGCAGGATCTCCGTGGCGTACCCGGTGGCGAGGGCGATGAAGGGCCACAGCCACGGCTGCTCGAAGCCGAGGAGCGTGTAGCCGACGATGTTGAAGACCGAAATCGAGATCGCGAAGTTGCGCAGCGCGATGACCACCTTCGGGTCGTGGCGCGGCCCCGCGACGGGCGTGTTGTCAGCCATGTCCGATCACTTCTCCCTGGCCTGCTGGCCGAGCTTGAGCGAGTGCCAGCCCGGGGTGAGCTGAAGATCCTGTTCGCGCACCTGTCCGGTGCGGTCGCGCCACTGCAGGCGCACCTTCACGGGACCGGTGACGTTCGCACCGAGGCCGATGTGCACGTCGGTGCTGCGGCGGCCGGAGTGACCGCTGCTGCCGTCGACCCGGCTGATGTACGTCCGGCCGTCGGGGGTCATGACGCACACCTGCGCGCCGGTCACCGGCGAGCCGGCCGCAGGCAGGGTCCCGTCGGCGGGCTTCTCGTCGCGGGTCAGCCGCAGCCCGAGGAAGGCGCCCTGCTCGGGGCTCTTGTTGCGGTAGAAGATCGGCGCGTCCCACTGGCGGGCGACGGCGAAGTCGACCCGCCCGTCGCCGTCGGCGTCGCCGGTCGCGATGCCGCGGGTCGGCACCGGCACGTCGAGACCGAGCTGCGGGGCGAGGTTGATGTAACGGCCCTCCGGACCCTTGACGAAGAAGTGCAGGGCCTGGTTGCCCGCGATGTCGTCCCCGGCGCGGGTATTCGGCCACCAGGTCGGGTTCTGCAGGAGCTCGTCGTTGGCCGTGGCCAGCTCCTGGAGCTGCGGCCAGCGGTCGGTGTAGCCCTTCACGAAGCCGGTCGCCTGGGCGATGGCCGGCTCGCCGCTGTTGTTGAAGTCCTCGATCTTCACGTCCCAGCCCCAGCCGGACCACGCGGTCTGCGCCGTCGCGCTGCGGTCCACGTACGGCGCCACGCCCTCGCGGAACCTGTCGCGCAGCTCGCTCTGGTTCTTCACGTCGGCGATGAACTGGAAGTTGCTCTCCTCGATGCCCCAGGAGGTGGTGATGTTGCTGACGAACATGTCGTAGACGCCGTCGTGGTTCAGGTCGCCGAAGTCGACGCCCATGCCCTTGAAGGAGTCGTGGCCCACGCTCTTCGACTTGGGGATCAGCGGCGAGCGGACGCCCTCGACCAGCGAGAACTTGAAGTTCCCCGGGGTGGAGCGGTTGTACAGCAACCGGTCGGGGCCGAAGTCGTTGGCCAGGTACAGCTCGGGCAGCAGGTCGCCGTCGAGGTCGTTGGCGGACGCGCCGAGTTCCCAGCCCTTCGACACCTCCTCGGGCAGGACGTCGTCGAACTTCTGGTAGGCGGCCGACGGCTTGTCGCCGCTCTTGGCCCCGGTGAAGCGGAAGAAGTAGTCCTCGCCGCCGTTGTGGGCGTTCGACATCGAGTGGTTCATGTGCACGCCCCCGGAGACCGTGGGGTCGAGCACCGGGCCGTCGGCGAAGTAGTTGCCGATGAAGATGTCGTCGTGCCCGTCGCCGTCGAAGTCGGCCACGGTCGCGGCGTTGGTGTTCCACTGCGGGCCGGTGTACCTGCCGTTGGTCGAGTTCACGCCCGGCACCAGCTCGACCGGCCGGTACGCGGCGGCGGACAGGCCGGACGCGTTCGCCTTGGCCAGGTAGAGGATCGGCGTGCGGCCCCACATGTAGACGAGCAGGTCGAGCCGGCCGTCCTCGTTGTAGTCGCCGGGGACGCAGCCCATCGGCGCCATGTGGTCGTTGACCGGCAGCGGGGCCGGGTTCAGGGCGAACGGCGCATACCGGTTCGCCTTCTCACCCGGAGTCGGCGTGACCACGACCTGGTCGATGCGGGTGTCGACGAGGCACAGGTCGTTGGACAGCCCGTCGCCGTCGAGGTCGTTCATCGCGATCGCCGCGCCGACCGAGGAGATCCAGGCGTCGATGTGCGTGTAGTCCTTGTTGACCTTGCGGATCGACTTCTGGTCGTAGCCGCTCGGCAGGGCGATGGACAGCGGCTCGAACGAGTACTTGCTCGCCGTCTCCGCCGTCTGCGCGGCCGAGTAC
This sequence comes from Microbispora sp. GKU 823, assembly GCF_002027145.1. NCBI lineage: Bacteria > Bacillati > Actinomycetota > Actinomycetes > Streptosporangiales > Streptosporangiaceae > Microbispora > Microbispora sp. GKU 823. Next base: position 8,221 of record NZ_MWJN01000033.1, read on the forward strand.
GTGGGGAGGCGGGCGATCAGGAAGGCGGTCGCGACCAGCACGAGCGCCACGATCCCCGCCGACTGCCTGCGCAGCCAGCCAAGTGTCGCGGTCACTGGGTAACACCTCCAAGGGAGACGAATTCGTTGGCGATGCACTGCCGCCACAGCTCGTAGGCCGGCGGGTTGCCGTCGCTCGACGGCTGCGCGGGACGGACCCGCTGGGTGACCAGGGCGGCCCGCTCCTCGGTCGTGCCGCAGAAGATCTCGGTGGCCAGGCGGGTGTGCGGCACGACCAGGCCGGCCCGCACCCGCGCCTCCGCGGCGAAGGCGCTGCCCTGGGCGACCTGCGAGCGGTGCTCGCCGGCGCGCTCCCAGAGCCGGCGCAGCTCCTCCTCCGCCGCGCCGCCGGCGTAGGTCGCGGCCAGTCCCGCGCCCGCGAACAGGTCGGCCCACCGCGACGGGTCGAAGCTCTCGATCAACGAGGCGCACCGGTCGGCGTCCGTTCCCGCCACGAACCACATGGCGCGGCCGATGCCCTGGTCCAGCGCCCGGTTCGCGTACGGCCGGGTGGCGTCGGCGGGCCAGGGGAACTCGGGATCCCGGTACTGGCCGTACACGTACTGGTCCGTACGGAAGTACGCCTGGTGGAAGCCGTAGCCGTCGAGCACCAGCCAGCGCAGCAGCGGGTCGAGCGTCTCGGCCTTCGGCCACAGGAACCTCGGCAGGCGGGCCATCGCCCAGCCGATCCCGACGTACACCATGTAGATGTGCCGGTCACCGCGCCCGGCGAGGAACTTCTCGATCCTCCCGCCGCCGAACGGCATCGCATCGAGGATGGCGAGGGCCATTCCGGCGCCCTCGTAGGCGAACCCGCGGAAGCGGGTCGGCACCTCCTCGAGGCGCTCCTCCGCCTCGGCGACCGTGCGCGCCTCCATCGCGTGCGCGTACCCGAGGAGGAACGTCTCGCCGACGGTCTCGAGCAGGTCCCGGGACTCCGGGCTCTTCACGTGGAAGCCACGCGTCGACATCTTGGTCTCCGAGATGTCCGGCGTCATGATCCGGCGCCTCAGCGACCGCAGAAAACTCGCCAATTACCTCTACCGCCCTCCGGATAACCCGTGACTACGGACAATCATGAATTTATTCACGCATATCGCTCAGGGCGCGGCCACTTCAGAAGTGCCCATTCAGCGTCGTTTTCGGGCACTCCAAAAGAAACGCGCGAAGAATGGCCGCACGTCGGCGCGCGGCAATAGCAATACGGAAGAGGAATTCGGCTCGGCCTCCGGCCGAGGGTCAGCCCACCAGGCGGCCGGCGAAGTGCGCGCGCACCCGGCTCCGCCACAGCTCGTACGCAGGCACCGGTCCGGACGCGTCCGCCGCCACCTCGCTGTCGTCGGCCAGCGCGACCGCGTCCCGGACGGACAGTCCCGCCAGGGCGCCGGTGGCGACCTCCGTGTGCGCGGGCACGAACCCGGAGTAGCTGCGCGCCTTGGCGGCGAACACCACGCCCTGGGCCACTTCGGGGCCGTGCTCGCCGGCCTCCCGGAGCAGCACGGCCAGCGCGCCGGCGTCGCCGCCGCCGGCGAACGTCGCGGCCAGGCCGACTCCGCTCCACAGGTCCGCCTGGCGATGGCTCGCGAACCGTCCCACGGCGGCGGCGACGTCCCGCACCCGCGCGCCGTGGATGAACCACAGCGCCCGCCCGATGCCCTGGTCGACGGCACGGAGGAAGTAGTCCGGCGAGCCCTCCCAGGCGTACGGCGCGGGCACCCGCTGCTCGTCGACCCAGCGGCGGGTGTCGAAGTAGGCGCGGTCGAAGCCGTAGCCGTCCACGGCGAGCCAGCTCATCGTCGGGTAGTACGGCGAGCCGCCGAGGTCGGGCATCACCTTGCGCCACAGCACCCGGGGCAGCCGGGCCATGGCGAAGCCGATGCCGATGTAGGTGAGGAAGATGTGCGGTTGCCCGGGGCCGAGCAGCAGGTCGCGGGTGCGGTGGCCGCGCCCGCCACTCATCGCGTCGAGCACCGTGAACGCCATCGTCGCGCCCTCGTAGGCGAAGCCGCGCAGCTCCGGCTCGACCATGCTCAGCCTGCGCTCGACCTCCCACTGGTCCCGTGCGTCGATGCCCCACTCGAACCCGCACACGACCGCCTGCGGGATCGCCTCCAGCCGCCGGGTGACCTCCGAGGGGGAGCCCGGAAAACCCCGCGCGGCGAAGGTCACTTCGAGCAGGGACGGGGCCAGCAGAAGCCTGCGGAGCGAACCGGACAAAGTCGACATGTCACACCTCTCCTCGTGGGCGCCTGGTCCGGCCGGTCGCGTCCACGACGGTGGGCGGGACCTCCCGGCGGGCCGGCGGCCGGACGTGCGGACGCGGGGACACCCGGCTACCGGACGCCGGCGCGCGGCGTCACCCGCGCACGCACAACTGGCGCGTCGCCCATCCGGCCTTTCCCGCTATTCCTCACGGACGGCCTCGACCGCACTTTCTCAGCATGCGTCCATGGGACATTTCCGGCTTTTCGCAAAATGCGCGATCGTTACGGCAGCAGGTTTACGCCTATGACGTTCCCTGTCAGAGCACATTCGGATAAGACCGGCCGGCCGACCGGGAACGCGGGAGAGGCCAGACACCCGCCGGCCACGGTGCGGACCACGAGGACCAGGCCGACCCCGATCCCGGCCCCGATCCCGATCCCGGCTCCGGCTCCGCACGCGCGCGGAGGGCGGCGACGACCGCGACGACCGCCGCGAGTTCCTCGGGGGTCGGCTCCCCGCGCACGACGATCAGGTCGATGCCGCCGGCCACGTCGCCCATCAGGCTGTCGTCCACATCCGCCTCCCGTCTCGACGGTCACACCAGGCGAGCGGGGCGGGCAACTTCCTGGATGCTTGCCGGATCAGGTGGCGGCCTGGTCGCCGAACTCCAGGACGAGCGGCAGGTCGGCGCGGCGGGCGATGCCGAGTTTGCGGTAGGTCCGGGTGAGGTGCTGCTCGACCGTGCTGACCGTGATGTAGAGCCTGGTGGCGATCTCGCGGTTGGTGTAGCCGGCCGCGGCCAGGGAGGCGACCCTGCGCTCGGCGTCGCTCAGCGCGCCGACCGGCTCGGCGGCCGGCGGACGGGCCGGGACGGCCTCGTCCCACGTCCGGGACGCGGCCACCGCCGGCGTCCCTGCGCCGCACTCGGCCGACACGGCCCGCGCCCGGGCGGCGACCGTCCTCGCCCGGCGGTACTCGCCGAGCGCCTCGAAGGTGCCGACCAGGTCGGTCAGCGTGCGCGCCAGCTCGTACCCGTCGCCGGCGGCCTGCAGGCTCTGCGTCGCCCGGCGCAGCAGCGCCGGACGCTCGGCGGGTTCGAGAGTGGCGGCCAGCAGCCGCAGGGCGATCCCCCTGCCCCGGAGGTCGTCGGGCACCTCTCCGTCGAGCTGAGCCCGCAGCAGCTCGCGCGCCTCCTGCACCTGGCCCATGCGCAGGCACGCCTCGGCGGCGTCGGCCCGCCAGGGGATGAGGCCCGGCGTGTCCAGATCCCACTCCCGCATCAGGTCGCCGCAGCGCTGGAAGTCGCGCAGCGCCAGCGCGAAGTAGCCGGTCGCCAGGCTGTGGCGGCCCCTGGCGTGCAGGTAGTGCAGGCCGTACCGGGTCTGGAACATCGCCTCGGGGACGGGCACGTCCAGGTGCTCGCGCACCGCCTCGTACCTCCCCATCGCCGTGTGGGCCAGGATGAGGCTGCTCAGCGGGCCGCCGACCGCGACGCCCCAGCCGCCGACCGGGATGGTCTCCAGGGCGGTGCGCGCGTGCCGGGCCGCGCCCGGCATGTCCCCCTGCCTGATGCAGATCTCCGCCCGGATCGCCGCGAGCCTGGCCCGCCTGCTGGGCGCCTGCCGCGCCGACGCCTCGGCGCCGAACAGGTCGCACCACGGGGCCGCCCGGCCGGCGCGCCCGGCGTAGACCAGCGTCAGCAGCGAGTTCTCGATCGTGTCCATCGACATCTCGTCGAGGCCGGAACCCTCCAGGATCCGCTCGACGGTGTCGGCGTGCTCCTCCCGTGGGCCCTGGGTGAGCACCTCCGCGAGGGCGAGCGCCGACTCCAGCCGCCGGCTCGCGGAAACCGACACGATGCCCGCCAGCGCGTCCTCCCCCGCCGTGTCCCGCAGCGTGGCCAGGAAGGGCGGGTAGGCCGCGCGCAGCCACAACCGGGCCACCAGAAGCTCGGCGAGCGCTTCGTGGCCGGTCGCCACGCCCGGCTCCTGCACATGGTCGAGCACCTCGCGGGCGTCGTCGACGCGGCCGTGCCAGAGCAGGGCCCGGGCCAGCACGACGGCGTCGCCGCCGCGCAGGCTGCCCCGCTGCATCGCCTCGGCGAGCTGGGTGAGGCGTCCCGCGGGCGCGGCCGGGTTGATCCGCCACTCGGCGCGCACGAGCATCGTCATGATCTTCGCCCGCTGCGACTCGTCCGCGCACGCGCACGACGCCAGCCGCAGGTAGCCGACCGCGGCGTCCACCTGACCGGACCGCAGGGCGCTCCTGGCCGCCTCCTGCAGGATCTCGACGCCCCACGGCGCGTCCACCCGCCCCGCCTCCAGCAGGTGCCGGGCGACCACACCCGGCGAGGCGCCCGCGCCGTACGCCAGTTCGGCCGCCCGGCGGTGGAGTTCCACCCGCTCCCCCGCGTCCATCGCGGCCAGGATCGCCTGCCGGGCCGCCTCATGACGGAACGTGCCGAGCGCGGTCAGCCCGGTGGCGCCGAGGGCGTGCAGGTCCCGGTGCACGTCGGTCGCCGGGAGGCCGAGCAGCCGGTCGAGGGCGGCGGGGTCGCCGAGGACCGCGAGGCCCTGCGCCACCCGCGCGACCCGGGGGTCGCCGCGCTCCAGGCAGGCCAGCACGGCCTGGCCGTACTGCTCCCCGGTGACCACCGCGGACGGCGGCTCGTGCGTCGTGCGGGCGGCCTCCGCGTAGTCCTCGGTCAGGGCCGTGACCAGGAGCGGGTTGCCGCCGCTGTGCGCGTACAGCTCGTCGGCGAGCCGCTCGGCCGCCCTGTCCCCCAGCCGCTCGGCCGCGATCGCGGCCACCCCGGCCCGGGACAGCCGGGTGAGCTTGACGCGGCGGCAGTGCGGCTGGCGCAGCAGCTCGGTCTGGAAGTAGGCGTCGGTGTACCACGCCTGGTCGGCGTGCCCGAACGCGAGCACGATCTGGGCGAGCCGCACCCGGCGCGCCAGATAGGCGAGGCAGAGCAGGGACGCGCGGTCGGCGTGGTGGACGTCGTCGACGACGAGCACCAGAGGGCACCGCTCGGACAGGTCGAGCAGCACGCCGCAGATGGCGGAGACGAGCTGGGCGTCCAGCTGGCGGCCGTCCGGGCCGTCGCCGGAGGTCACCGCGCGCACGCCCTCGTCAAGCAGCGAAAGCGCGCGCTCCCGCTCCTGCGGGACCAGCGGCGCGTCCTCCACGAGCTGGCGCAGCACGCCCAGCGGGATGTCCCGCTCCAGCGGCGACCCCGTCGCGGTGACGGCCAGCGCGCCCAGCTCGATGGCCTGCTCCGCGAAGGTGTGCAGCAGCATGCTCTTGCCGGTCGCCACGGCGCCGCCCACGAGGGCGACCCTGCCCCTGCCCATGACGGCGCTGGCGAGCAGCGCCTCGAGAAGCGCCAGTTCCTGTCCTCGTTCGACCATGGCCATCGCCGTCTCACCGCCCGTCATGTCGTCACCTGCCGGCCTTCACCCGCAGGGCCCGCCCGGCGCCCCGGCGCCCGTGGCGCCCCTTCTCTTCCGCGTCCCCCCGCGCCGTGCCGGGTCCGGCCCGGCGCTGCGGACGGCGGCGCGCACCGCGGCCAGCGCGGCCGCCTGGACGTCCCGCTCGATCCCGGCCCCCCAGTGGCAGGCGCCGTCCACCCGGTACTCGGCGTAGACCGCAACGTCGTCCCGCCGCGCCGCGCCCGCGTGCCCGGCGTCGACGTGCAGCGTGACCGTCCCCCGCGCCGCGGCCATCGGCACGCCGCGACCGGTCGTGCCGTCCGGCACGCGGTCCAGCACGTACTCCCGCCGGAAGACCTCCATGACCCGGTCCGGCGGGATCTCCCCGCCCTCGGCGTCCGCCACCGCCTGTATCCGGCGGGCGAAGTCGATCTGCAGGTCGCGCGGCAGGGTCAGCCCGTGCCGGGTGCTCATGACGTAGGCCAGGCCGCCCTTGCCGGACTGGCTGTTGATCCGCACCACGGCCTCGTGCGTCCGGCCCACGTCCCGCGGGTCCAGTGGCAGGTACGGCACCCGCCACGGCTGGTCGGCCGGGCCGGTGCCGGTACGCTCGGCCTCCCGCTCTGCGGCGTCGAAACCCTTCCTGATGGCGTCCTGGTGGGAGCCGGAGAACGCGGTGTAGACGAGATCACCGCCGTAGGGATGCCGGGGGTGCACCGGCATCCCCGTGCAGTGCTCGACCGTACGCCGGACACGGTCGAGGTCGGAGAAGTCGATGCCGGGGTCCACGCCCTGGGTCGAGAGGTTGAGGCCCAGGGTGACCAGGCACACGTTGCCCGCCCGCTCCCCGTTGCCGAACAGGCAGCCCTCGATCCGGTCGGCGCCGGCCATCACGGCCAGTTCCGCCGCGGCGACGCCGGTTCCCCGGTCGTTGTGCGGGTGGACCGACAGGCAGACGTGCTCGCGCCGGGAGAGGTTGCGGTGCATCCACTCGATCTGGTCGGCGAAGACGTTCGGCGTCGCGCGCTCGACCGTGGCGGGGAAGTTCAGGATGATCTCGCGGCCGGCTTCCGGCTGCCAGACGTCCATGACCGCCTCGCAGACCTCGAGGGAGAAGTCCGGCTCGGTGTCGTTGAAGTGCTCGGGCGAGAACTGGAAGCCGAGATCGCACCCGTCCAGCGTCCGCTCCGCGTACTTCATCACCAGCCGGGCGCCCTGGACGGCGAGGTCCTTGCACGCGTCGCGGCTCATTCCGAACACCAGGTCGCGAAACTGCGGAGAGGTCGCCGCGTAGAGGTGGATCGTGGCGCGCCGCGCCCCCTCCAGGCTCGCCACGGTGCGCTCGATCAGCTCGTCGCGGGCCTGCACGAGCACGGAGACGCGGACGTCGTCGGGGATCAGGTCCCGCTCGACGAGCATCCGGACGAAATCGTGGTCGTCCCTGCTCGCGGCCGGGAAGCCGACCTCGATCTCCTTGTAGCCCATGCCGACCAGCAGGTCGAACATCATGAGCTTCCGGGCGGGCGTCATCGGCTCGGCCAGCGACTGGTTGCCGTCGCGGAGGTCGGTCGACAGCCAGCGCGGCGCCCTCTCGATGACCGCGTCCGGCCAGGCGCGCCGTTCGAGAGGAACCCGCGCGGATCCGCTGTAGCGTCTGATCTTCACGGTCGATTCCTTTTCTCCGGGCGCTCACACCTCAGCTGAGCGAGCCGAAATAGACGGAGTAGGAGAACGGCGAGAGAAGGACCTGCACCTGGTACGCATCGGTCTCGTCGTGCATCCGGAACATCGTGGAGATCTCCGGATAGGCCGCGGCGAGCCCGAGGCCGACGAAGTAGGAGTCGCTCTCGAAGACGATGCGGTGCAGTCCCCGCTCGAACCTGCGGGCGCGCCATTCCTCGACCCGTCCCTCGTGGTCGGTCTCCGCCTTGACCTCCGCATACCAGAGGCCGTTCTCAATGCGCTCAAGCCGCACCCGGACACCCGCGGCCGGTCGGCCGTACAAGCCGTCCAGCACCTGCAGTGCAATGCCCATCTCATGCCACACAATCCCGGGCTCCTGCCGGCCCGGCTCGCGCCGTCTTCTCCTGGTCCGCCCGGGCGTCGCCGCCTTTTCGCAGGCACCGCCCGGGCTGGTCATCACAATGCCGCCCATCTCTATCGACGTGGCATCACCCGGCTATCGCCTCCGCATCCCTCGGTTCTCGCCGGACGCGGGACCGCCGTCGGGCGCCGGCCCCCGAGGACCGCGCCCAAGCGGCGCGAGGCCCCCTCCGTTCCCGCTTGACCTGCGCTGATGGTGTCCCGGAAGCGCGGCGATAAGGCGCCGATGGCGGCGTCCCCGAACGTCGGTCCCGTCAGCCGATCGGCGCCCGGAGCGCCGCGACAGGTGGAGGTAGAATCCAGTGGCCGCCAAGCCCAGCACCATCAAGCGAGTCGCCGTCACCGTCTTCATCGCTCTCTCGGCCGCCGCTTCCGTAGCCAGCGCCGCACTGGCCGGGCCGGCCACCACCGCCTACGCGGACACCGGCGCCGGCACCGCCTCGGCCCCCTCGCCCTCGCCGAGCCCCACCTACGTCAACCCCTGGGACTGATTTCGGCGGGCCGGCCTGACCGGCACACCGCCGGGGAGCGGCCGGAGACCCACGTGTCTCCGGCCGCTCCCGGCTTTACAGCCGACCAGACACAATGCGGATTACCAGCGCAAACCACTCTCGGACCCCTTCTGCCGGCGAACTCGCCAGCGGGCTGGGATATGAGTCATCGCTACCCCCGGCGGGTCGAATTCACCTGCCGGACGGCGATCCCACCTAGCCAGCGGCGGCGTCTGGCTGTACGATCCCTGACAACAATGCCAATACAGGACAGGCGGGCGACTATGCTCTATTACGGGGATGATCTCGCCACACCGTAGTCAGGCTGGCAGTTGCTGCCCCCTCGACGAAATGGTCCGTAAACTGCCGTAGCACGAGAACGACCTTACGCTGAAGGTCCTCTATTCTACACTTTGCACAGCGCGAGGAATTATGTCCGCGCTGTACACGGTTTGAGCAGTTTCAAAGGAGACGTAGGTGGACTTTCGCCTACTGGGAGCGCTCGAAGTAACCGTGGACGGGCAACGTCTCGATCTCGGAGGCGTCCGGCAACACACGGTCCTGGCTGTCCTGCTTCTGGAGGCCAACCGGCCGGTGGCGGTCCACCGGCTCATGGAAGCCATCTACGGGGACGACCCACCCGCGACCTCCCGGGCCCAGGTGCAGATCTGCATCTCGTCGCTGCGACGCCTGTTCGGCGGCTACGGCCACGAGCAGATGATCGTCACCCGCGCGCAGGGGTACGCCTTCCGGGCCGACAGCGAGCGGATCGACGCGCACCGCTTCGAGAACCTGGTGCTCAAGGCCCGGCAGGCCCGCGACAACCGGGGCCTGGAGGAGGCCGTCCGGTATTACCGCGAGGCGCTCGCGCTCTGGCGCGGACCCGCACTGGAGGGCATCGAGAGCAGGGTGGTGCAGTCCGCCGCGAGCTGGCTCGACGAGGAGAGACTCACGGCGAACGAGGACTGCATCCAGCTCGAACTGGACCTCGGCCGGCACCACGAGGTGGTGAGCGAGCTGCGCAGGCTCGTGGAGGAGCACCCGCTCCGCGAACGCCTCCTCGGCCAGTTCATGACGGCGCTGTACCGCTCGGGCCGGCAGGCGGAGGCACTGCAGGTGTACCGCGACGCCCGGCGCACGATGATCGACGAGCTGGGCATCGAGCCCAACGAGCGGCTACAGCAGCTCGAGCACGCGATACTCACGGCCGACGAGAGCCTGAACCCGCCGCGCGAGAGCGTTCGCGTCGCCGCCGAACCGCCCCCGCCGCCCGCCGCCCCGCCCGTCGTCCCCGGCATGCTGCCCGCCGGCATCGCCGACTTCATCGGCCGCAACAGGCAGCTCGAGGACATCAGGCAGCGGCTGACGAAGGTCCCCGACGGAGCCGCGCGCTTCGCCGTGCCGATCGTGGCGATCTCCGGAAGGGCGGGCATCGGCAAGACCACCATCGCGGTCCACGCCGCGCACAGCGTCGCCGACGTCTATCCCGACGGGCAGCTCTTCGCCGACTTGCACGGCGGCATCTCCCGCCCGGTCAGCCCGATGCAGGTCCTCGAACGGTTCCTGCGAGCGCTGGGCGTGCCCGGCAGCTCGCTGCCCGAGGGCCTGGAGGAGCGCGCGGAGACGTACCGCTCGCTGCTGGCGGACCGCAGGATGCTCATCGTGCTGGACGACGTGAGCAACGAGAGCCAGGTCCTGCCGCTGCTGCCCGGCAATCCCGCCTCCGCCGTCATCGTCAGCAGCCGGAGCCGCCTGGTGGGGCTCGCGGGGGCGATGCACGTCGACGTCGACCTCTTCGACGTGAACCAGTCGGTGGACCTGCTCGCGCAGGTCGCGGGCGCGGAACGGGTGGAGGCGGAAAGGGAGGCCGCCGAGGCGCTCGCCGAGCTGTGCGGCCACCTGCCCCTCGCGCTGCGCATCGCGGGCGCCCGGCTGGCGGCCCGTCCGCACTGGAGCGTCGAGCAGCTGGTCGAGCGGCTGCGTGACGAGACGCGCCGGCTCGACGAGCTGATGCACGGCGAGATGGGCATCCGCGCCAGCCTCTCGCTCACCTACGAAGGCATCAGTGAGGAGGCGCGGCGGCTGCTGCGGCGCCTGGCGGTCCTCGACTCCCGCATCTTCTCGGTCTGGACCGGCGCGGCCCTGCTGGACCGGCCGCTCACCGAGGCGCAGGACCTGCTGGACGACCTCGCGGACGCTCACCTCGTCGAGGTCCTCGTGGGCCGCGGCCCGCACACGCAGTATCAGATCCACGACCTCATCCGGGTGTTCGCGCGCGAGCGCCTGGCCGCCGAGGAGCCTCCGGCGGAGCGCAAGGCCGCGCTGTCGCGGGTGCTCGGCTCGCTGCTCGCCCTGACGTGTGCGGCCCGGTCCCGGGAGTTCGGCGCCGACGTGCTCGCCAGCGACGAGGGCACGTTCCCCGGGACGCTGCCCGACCGGGTGATCGAGCAACTCGTCGCCGATCCGATGCCGTGGTTCGAACGCGAGCGCTACCTGCTCGTCTCCGGCATCCGTCAGGCGGCGCAGGCGGGCTTCGTGGAGCTGTGCTGGCGGCTCGCCGCCAACGCCGCGGCCTTCTTCGAGTCGCGGGTCTACCTGGACGACTGGCGGGAGACTCACGAGATCGCGCTCGATGCGGCGCGGCAGGCCGGGGACCGGCGCGGCGAGGCCGAGATGCTGTACACCATCGGCTCGCTGTCCTTCAGCGAGCAGCGGTTCGACGAGGCGCGGCAGGAGCTGGAGGCAGCGGTCCGGCTGTTCGAGGAGGTCGGCGACGACCACCGGATCGCCCTGGCGATCCGCAGCATCGCGGTCCTGGAACGAATCAACGGGCGGTTCGCGGAGGCGGTGGCCAACTACGAGAAGGCCCTCAAGGTGTTCCACAGCGCCGGGGACCACGTCTCCGCGGCCCACACCCTCTACAGCCTCGCCCAGCTGCGGCTCGACTGCGACGACCTGGACGGCGCGAAGACGCTCCTCGCGGAGGCGCTCACGCGGAGCAAGGCAGGGGGCGACCGCAGGGTCACCGCCCAGGTCCTGCACCGGATGGGTCAGGCGCACCTGCAGGCGGGTGAGTACGGCCTGTCGGCCGGCTCCTTCGAGGAGGCGCTGACGGTGGTGCGCGGCATCGGCGACTCCATTGGTGAGGCGCTGGCCCTGCACGGCTTCGCCATCGCCCGGCTACGCCAGGGGAAGATCGTCGAGGCCGAGGAGACGCTGCAGGACGCGCTGAAGCTGGCGACGGCCTCCCGTCACCGGCTGGCGGAGGCACGCGTGCTGTCGGGGCTGGGCGAGCTGGCGAGCGCCCTCGGCGAGCCCGGCCAGGCCGCGACGCACCTGCGCAGGGCCGCCGGCCTCTTCCGTGGCATGCAGATGCCGTTGTACGAGGCACAGACGCTCATCATGCTGGGCGACGCGCTGTACGCCACGGGGGACTACAGCGAGGCCGACGACGTCATGGCGCGCACGCTCGACCTCGCCGACCGCATCGACGAGCAGGCCGGGCAGCGGGTGCGCGAGCAGTTGTTCCGCGTCCAGCACGCCCGGCCGCCCGCGCGCGGCGGACTGCCGACCGCCGGCGCCTGGGGCCGGTGATCGCAGGGCGACGTCAGCAGGCCGTGACGGTGACGGGAACGCCGTTGAACACGGCGTTTCCCGACAGGGGGTCGACGACCGACTCGTCCGTCAACGCGTTGGCGTTGACCCCGGCGTGCTTGGCCGCGACCAGCTGCGGGGTCTCGGCATGCCCCCAGCCATGCGGCAGGCTCACGACGCCCGGCATGATCGTGTCGGTGGGCTCGACGGGCACCGTCAGCTCGCCCACGGCCGACCGGACCACGGCCCGCTCGCCGAGCCCGAGCCGGTCCGCGTCGGCGGGGTTGACGTGCAGCGTGCAGCGGTTGCTGCCGCCCATCAGCGGCTCCACGTTGTGCAGCCAGCTGTTGTTGGACCGCAGCTGCCTGCGGCCGATGAGCACGAACTCCGCGGGAGGCGTGGCCAGCCGTGCCCGGAGGCGCCCGGCCTCCGCGGCGAGCTCGGGCGGGGCGAGCTCGACCCGTCCCGAGGCGGTGCACAGCAGTTCGTCCAGCCGGGGGCGCAGCGCCCCGAGATCGACGCCGTGCGGCTGCGCCAGCAGCGCGGCCAGCGACAGGTCGTAGGAGCCGAGCTTGAGCAGGAGGTCGAGGAGCAGCTCGGGCCCGCTGCCGCCCTGCAGCGAGGCGCGCAGCTCGGCCGGGTCCCTGCCCTCCACGGGGGAGCCCGGCGTCCCCACCGCCCCTCGCAACAGCTCGCCGATCATCGCCTCGTCGAGCCCTGCGGGGTCGGCGTCCGCCTCCTGACCCGACGCGATCAGGGTGAGGCGGGCCAGGATCTCGCCCTCCGACAGGCGGCCGGGCTCCAGCGGCAGGATCGGCGGGGAGAACCTCGCGTAGTTGCGGACCGTCACGCTGAGCAGCATGAAGTCGTAGTGCGGCATCTGCAGGATCCGCGGCGGCGGCAGGATCACGTGCGCGTGCCTGGTGGTCTCGTTCAGGTACGGGTCCACACAGACCATGAACTCCAGGTCCCGGAAGGCCCGGTCGAGACGGGGGCCGTTCGGCGCCGAAAGCACCGGGTTGCCCGCCACCGCCACCAGCGCCCTGACCTGCCCATTCCCCGGCGTCTCGATCTCGTCGGCGAGCGTGGCCACCGGCAGCTCGCCGAGCACCTCCGGCAGCCCGCGTACGCGGCTGCGCCAGCGCCCGGTGACGAACGGCTGCCGGGTGCGGCCGAGTTCGAGTGTGGCCGTCTTGGCGAACATGACCCCGCCGGGACGGTCGAAGTTGCCGGTCAAGACGTTGATCACGTCGATGAGCCACTGGGCGGCGGTGCCGAACTCCTGTGTGCAGGTGCCGATGCGGGCGTAGACGGCGGCGGTGGGGGCCGCGGCCAGCTCACGCGCGATCCGTACGATGTCCTCGGCGGGCACGCCGCACACCCTCGCCACGGCGTCGGGAGAGAACTCCTCGGCCAGCCGGCGCAGCTCCGCCAGCCCGTTCACCTGGAGGTCGATCGCCGTCAGGTCCTCGGCGAGCAGCGTGTGGACGATGCCGAAGAGCAGGTAGGCGTCCGTACCCGGCCTGATGAACAGGTGCTCGTCCGCCATCGAGGCGGTCCTGGTGCGGCGGGGGTCGACGACGACGAGCTTCCCGCCGCGCTCGCGCAGCGCCTGGAGACGGCCGCGGAAGTCGGGGGCGGCGCACAGGGAGCCGTGGGACACCGCCGGGTTGGCGCCCAGCATCAGCAGGTAGTCGGTGCGGTCCAGGTCGGGCACCGAGATCGCCAGCGGGTCGCCGAGCATATGGCCGCAGGCGACGTGCTTGGGCATCTGGTCGATGGTGCTGGCGGAGTAGACGTTGCGGGTGCCGAGCGCCTGGGCCAGCGCGCCGCGGTACAGCGCTCCGGCCATGGTGTGGAAGGTGGGGTTGCCGAGATACAGGGCGACGGCCTCGCGGCCGTACGCCTCGATGACGCCGTTCAGCCCCCGGGCCACCGCCTGGAACGCCTCGTCCCAGGTGGCCTCGCGCCACTCGTCGCCCTCGCGGATCATCGGGACCTGCAGCCGGTCGGGGTCCTCGTCGAGTTTGCCGAGACTCGCCCCCTTCGGGCAGATATATCCCTTGGAGAAGGGGTCGTCCGGATCGCCCTTGACGTTGAGGACGCGCCCGGCGTCGTCAAGGGTGAGCCGGAGGCCGCAGACGGCATCGCAGATGGGGCAGGTCCGGTGCGCGGTTCTCATCGGCACTCCCGAGATCGTGGACGCCTCTCATGATGGCCCGGGGGCTCGGGGAGGGATCTTCTTCCTGCGTGCGGTGCCGGGCACCCCCGTGCGGGGCGGCGTCCGCGGGGACGCCGCCCGGAAGGGGCCGGTCAGTAGGCGCGGCGCTGCCGCATGGCGGAGCGCTCGATGCGCTCGCGCGCCTCCAGCAGGCAGGAGGCGATCTCCTTCTCCCGCTCGGGCGTGAGGCGCGGGATCGGCACCGAGCAGCTGATGGCGTCGCGCGGCGGGTCGCTGATGTGCAGCGCGACGCCGAAGCACCGCAGCCCCTCGGTGTTCTCCTCACGGTCCACCGCGTAGCCCTGCTTGCGCACCCGGCGCAGGTCGACCAGCAGTTCCTCGGCGTCCACGATCGTGTGGGCCGTCAGCGAGGGCAACTCGGCGGGCAGCATCGCGCGCACCTCGTCGTCGTCCCTGCTCGCCAGGATCGCCTTGCCGAGCGACGTGGTGCTCGCCGGCAGGCGGCGGCCCACCCGGGAGAACGGCCGCAGGTAGTGCCGCGAGGCCCGCGTGGCGAGATAGACGATGTCGAAGTGGTCGAGACGGGCGAGGTGCACCGTCTCCCCCGTGACCTCGGCCAGCCAGTCCAGGGCGTCGTGCGCGAGCTGGACCACCGGGTCGCCGTCGATGTACGTCGCCCCGACCAGCAGAGCCCGCATGCCGATCCGGTAGAGCGTGCCGGTGACGTCGGTCTCGATCCAGCCGAGGTCGACCAGCGTGCGCAGCAGGGCGTGCAGGCTGCTCTTGGGGTAGCCCAGCTTGCCCTGAAGGTCGGTGAGGCTGTGCAGTCCGGGATACTGCGCGAAGAAGTCGAGCAGCTCGACCGTCCGGAGTGCCGACTTCACGTGCGGCACGGGTTCCGCCATGTGTACCTCCCTGACCCGCTGTACGCCTCCTATTGTGAGCCGGTTCCCCAGGAGGCGACCGTCCGGGAGGCGATGTAGTCCATATCCAGATCATCCCCCAGTCCGGGAGTGTCCGGCATCCGCACCTTTCCGTCGGCGAGCGGGTCGACGATCGACCGCAGGTGCGGGGCGGGCGTGTCGTAGTCCGAGTGCGGGTGCAGCAGCCCCCGCTCGTACCACTGCCCGCACAGCGTGGCGCCGATCACGGCCAGGGCGCCGGAGCCGTTGCCGTGGATCTCGCAGTCCATGCCGAACGACTCGGCCAGGTGGACCGCCTTGATCGCCGGGATGATCCCGCCGGAGCCGACCACCCCGACCCTGAGGATGTCACAGGCCCCCGCTGCCACCCACTCCGCCCGCGCCATGTGCTTGCCCCAGGAGGTCTCCGGCCCGAGGATCGGCGTCCTGAGCTGGTCGGCGAGCCATCGGTACGACTGCACCGACGCCTCCTCCATGGGCTCCTCGTACCACGCGAAGTTCAGCTCGTCGAGGGCCCTGCCGAGGGCCAGGGCCTCGGAACGGGAGTACCAGTGGTTGCTGTCGAGCATGAGCGCGACGTCCGGGCCGACCGCCTCCCGGACCGCGGCGCACGCCTCGATGTCCCGGTCCACGCCGTACGGCATGGGCGGCATCCACGTGTGCAGCTTGATCCCGCGGTAGCCGCGGGAGACGAGTTCCTTGGCGAAGGCGGCGTAGTCCTCGGGGGTGGCCAGGCCGCCGGGGATGTCGTCGCCGCACATCGTGCTCGCGTAGGCGGGCACCTCGGAGCGGGCGCCGCCGAGGAGCTTCCAGACCGGCAGGCCGAGCTTGCGGCCTGCGAGGTCCCACAGGGCCTGGTCGGCGGCGCTGAGCGCCCGGTCGGACAGGTTGCCCTGCGCGCCCCGCTGCCGGCGGGCGACGCGGTGCCACAGCCGCTCCCGGTCGAGGCTGTCCTGGCCGATCAGCGCGGGCCCGATGTGACCGGTGATCACCGCCTCCCTGACGGTGTCCGGCGCCGCCAGGCAGTATCCGGTCGCGCCGTCGCTGTCGGTGACGGCCAGCAGCGCCTCCCGCACCTCCCGGGGCGGGCCGGGGTGCCGGTGGCCGTGCCCGTCCACCACGGACCTGGTGACCGTGGTGAAGACCGTGACGATGACGCGTTCGACGACCGCCATGGACTCTTCCTCTCTCTCGGTGCTGCGGGGGCCGGAGGGCCGGTGCGCGGTCAGGGACGCACCGGCCCGGTCCCGGGATCCGGCGGCGATCGTCAGCCGCCGGTCGCCTTCTTCCACTCGGCCTGGGCGTCGGTCAGCTTCTGCGCCAGGGTGTCGAGGAACTCCTGGGGCTTCATCTGGCCGAGCAGCACCTTCTGGAAGAGGGGCTCGGTGTCGGCCTTCGTGATGGAGGAGAACTGGGGCAGGTAGTAGGGCGGGGACACGACCTGGGTGTTCGGGTCGTTCAGCGTGTCGACGGCCGTCTTCAGGTGCTCCAGGCCCTGCAGCCAGGAGTCGCCCTGCGCCTCGGTGTTGGCCGGGATCTGGCCCGTCTGCTGGTTCCAGTAGCTGTTGCTGTCGTGGGAGACCAGGAACTCCACGAACTTCCAGGCGGCGTCCTTGTGCTCGCTGTTCTTGAAGACCGCGAAGCCGTCCACGGGGTTGGCGACGACGGTCCGCTTGCCGCCGGGGCCGGTCGGCAGCGCGAAGGCGCCGATCTTGTCCTTGCCGTGCGCCTTGACGTGGTCGTTGTAGGAGCCCAGGTTGTGGTGCATCATCGCGATCTTCCCGGTGCCGAACGCGGCGACCATCTTCGGGAAGTCGTTGGTAACGTCGGCCTCGGGGGTGTCCTTCTTGTACAGCCCGGCCATCTTGGTGAGGAACTCGACGTTCTTCGGGTCGTTGACCGTGCTCTTGCCGGAGGCGTCGAAGAACTCGGGAACGCCCGAGTAGGAGTACATCTCGGCCAGGATCTGGAAGATCGAGCCGGCGCCGCCGCGGATGGTGTAGCCGTACTCGTCGGGCTTCTTGGTCAGGTCGTCGGCGTCCTTGAAGAACTCGTCCCAGGTGTTCGGCGCCTGCTGGAGCTTGTCCTTCAGATACCACACCACGTCCATGTTGGAGGTGTTGGGCACCAGGTAGAGCTTGCCGTCGGGCACGGTCTTGCGGACCGAGTCGAGCATCGGCGTGGCCAGCTTGCCGTTCACCGAGCTCTTGGCCAGCCACTCGTCCGCCGGCTCCAGCGCCTGCTGGCCGGTCAGGTTGGCCAGGTACGACGTGGTGACGCCGCCGACGTCGGGAGTGTCCCCGCCCGCGATGGCGGTGTCGTACTTCTGCTGGACGGAGGCGATCGGGACGCCGACGTACTCGACGTGGATCGAGGGGTTGGCCGCCTCGAACCGCTTGATGAGCTCCTGGTAGATCGGGGTGCGGGTGCCCCCGTTGTTGTCCCAGAACGTGATGGTCGTCTTACCGGAACCCTCACCGGAACCCGAGTCCGACCCACATCCGGTAGCGGTGACGGCGAGGACGGCGAGCGCCGCCCAGGCCACTTTCATCTTCATGGTTCCTCCTGCTTACGACAGGCTGGGGGGTTGCTATCCCTTGACCGCGCCGGCGCTGATGCCGTGCACGAGATAGCGCTGGACCACTGCGAACACGCAGACCACCGGCAGGGCGGCGACGACGCCCCCGGCCGCGAGAGCCCCGAAGTCGGCGCTGTACTCCCCGATCGTGTAGCTGAGCCCGACGGGGATCGTGAAGCTGTCCTGCTTGCTGACGAACATCAGCGCGAACAGGAAGTTGTTCCACGTGTGGATGAAGGCGAACGATCCCACGGCGATCAGGCCGGGCCGCAGCTGCGGCAGCACGATCGCGAGGAAGCCGCGGAAGCGGGTGCAGCCGTCGACCATCGCGGCCTCCTCGACCGTGAACGGCACGGCCGAGATGAACCCGCTCATCAGGATGATCGACAGGGGCAGGTTGAAGACGGTGTCGGCGACGATGAGGCTGGCCAGACTGTTGATCAGGCCGAGCGATTTGAAGATCGAAAACAGCGGGATCAGCATCATCGCGCCGGGGATGAACTGGGTGCACAGCAGCACGACCATGAACAGGCCCCGGCCGCGGAACCGGTAGCGCGACAGCGCGTACCCGCCCATGACCGCGATGACCGTGGTGAACAGCAGCGACCAGACCCCGACGATCACGCTGTTCTTGAAGAACACCGCGTAGCCGATGTCGTTCCAGACGGTCTCGAAGTGCTCGAACGTGATCGGCCAGGGCACGGGGTCGGTCGATCCGGCCGGCCGCAGGGCGAACACGAGCATCCAGTAGAACGGCACGAGGGTGAAGACCAGGTACATCCCGAGAGGGACGTAGAGCCGCAGCACGCGGCCGGGATCGCGCCTCTTCCGTCGGCGGGTCCCCGCGGGCACCGCTCGTGTGCGCGGGCGGATCATGACGTCGGCGCTCATTGCGAAACCCCTCGCCTCTTCATCGTTCCTCGCCGAACCGGCTGAGCCGGAGGTAGAGGATGGAGCAGAACAGCAGGATCACGAAGCCCGCCATCGTCAGCGCCGAGCCGTACCCGAAGTCCTTG
This sequence comes from Microbispora sp. GKU 823, assembly GCF_002027145.1. Lineage (NCBI taxonomy): Bacteria > Bacillati > Actinomycetota > Actinomycetes > Streptosporangiales > Streptosporangiaceae > Microbispora > Microbispora sp. GKU 823. The sequence goes on from NZ_MWJN01000033.1 coordinate 26,782, forward strand.
GAGTCGACGGCCCGCTGCGCGACGTACAGCGGCAGCGTGGTCGTGACCTGCGCCGGGCCGCCGCCGGTGAGCGTGTAGAGCAGGTCGACGTTGTTGAACTCCCAGACCCCGCGCAGCAGCGTGGCCAGCACGATCGCGTCCCGCAGGTGCGGCAGTGTGACATGGAGGAAGCGCCTGATCCGCCCGGCGCCGTCCACCGCCGCCGCCTCGTAGAGCTCGCCCGGGATGCCCTGCAGACCGGCGAGCAGGAGGATCGCGAAGAACGGCACGCCGCGCCACAACTCGGTCACCACCACGGCGGGAAAGACCGTGTCGGGGTTGCCGAGGACCGCCGCCTCGGGCTGCCCGAGGAAGCGCAGCACCCCGGTGCTCGGCGTGTAGAGCAGGATCCAGATGCCCGTCGTCAGCACCCCGGAGACGGCCCAGGGCGAGAAGACGAGCGACCGGGCGAGCCCCCTGCCGATGAAACTTTCATTGACGATCAGGGCCAGGGCCAGCCCGAGGATCAGCTGGAGGCCGATCTCGACCACCACCCATTTGGCGGTGAAGCCCAGGCTGTGCCAGAAGACCTCGTCCTCGAACAGCATCCGCCGGAAGTTGTCGAGACCGGCGAAGCCGTCCGCCCATGGCCGGGTGAGGTTGCGGTGCTGCAGGCTGTAGTACGCGACGCTGGCGATCGGGTAGACGAGAAACGCGGCGATGAGCGCGACCGTCGGTGAGATCAGCAGGTACGGCACGGCCCTGCGGCGCATCGTCGTCACCGGCGCATCTCCTCTGCGACTTTTCCCGAACCATGTTCAAGACATATTCCTGAACGTAGTTCACAAACGTGGACGGATCAACGGTGATGTTCGGGCCTCGGTCCTGTCAAGGACCCGTGTCCTATTCGAAACATTCACCCTCTGGGGCCGCGCGTCTTGACCGCGCGCCGCCGCGCACCGTACGGTCCGGGTGTTCACGAATATGAATCTCGTTCAGAAGGATGACGGAGGAAGCCGGTGACATTCGACGGCCTGCTGTTCTTCCCGGTCACGCCGTGCGACGAGGAGGAGCGGCTCGACCTCGAGGTGTTCCGCCGGCACGTGCGGCAGGGCGTCGAGGCGGGGTGCGGCGCGGTGTTCGCCTGCTGCGGCACCGGCGAGTTCCCCTCGCTCGGCCTGCGCGACTACGCCGCCTGCGTGGCCGCCGCGGTGGAGGAGGCGGCCGGGCGCGTCCCGGTGGTCGCCGGGACCGGCTACGGCACCGCGATGGCCCTGGAGTTCGCGAAGGCGGCCGAGGACGGCGGAGCCTCGGCCCTGCTCGCGCTGCCGCCGTACCTCGTGCAGGCGGGCCAGGACGGCCTGCGCCGCCACTACGAGGCGATCGCGGACGGCACCCGGCTGCCGGTCATCCTCTACCAGCGGGACAACGCCGTCTTCGAGCCGGAGACGGTCGCGGCGCTCGCGCGGCACCCGGGCGTCATCGGGTTGAAGGACGGCTACGGCGACCTCGGCCTCATGCGCCGGATCATCGAGGCCGCCCCGCCCGGCATGCTCTACTTCAACGGCCTGCCGACCGCGGAGCTGTCCCAGCTCGGCTACCGGGACCTCGGTGTGGTCCGCTACTCCTCCGCCGTCTTCTGCTTCCTCCCCGACCTCGCCCTCGCCTGCTACCGGGCGCTGCGGGACGGCCGCGACGACGTCGCCGGCCGTCTGATCGAGGGGTTCTACCGCCCCCTGGTCGACCTGCGGCGCGAGGGCCCGGGGTATGCCGTCTCGCTCATCAAGGCGGGTGTGCGCCTGCGTGGTCTGGACGTGGGACCCGTCCGCCGGCCGCTGTCCGATCCCAGCCCCGAGCACCTCGACAGGCTCGCCGCGCTGATCGATCGCGGCCTCGCCCTTCTCGAAGAACTGGAGCGGTCGCCCAACCCGGCCTGAGCGCCGGCGACGCGTACGGACTCGTCTCGGGGGAGCGACCGCGGAACGGAGACAGTCATGCCCGGAAGATCCTTACTCGTGTCGGCCGCCCTCGCGGTGACGGCCGCCGTCCCCGTGCTCGGAGCGGGCCCCGCCCGGGGCGGCCACCCCGCCCGCCGCCACCCCACCGGCCAGGAAGCCGGTCGATCTCGGGCGGCAGACGCTGCCCGCGGGCGACGGCTGGGCCTCGGCCGGCACCGGCACCACCGGCGGCGCGGCGCCCCCCGCGTCGAACGTCCACGTCGTCACCGACCGCGCGGGCCTGGCCGCGGCCCTCGCCTCCCCCGGCCCCCGCATCATCTACGTCAGGGGCGTCATCGACGTCGACAAGACCTGCGCGGACTTCGCCACCGGCGGCTACACGCTGGCCGGCTACCTCGCGGCGTACGACCCGGCGGTGTGGGGCCGCGACACCGAGCCGTCCGGGCCGATGGAGGACGCGCGGGCGGCCTCGGCCGCGGCGCAGACGAAGTACATCAAGCTCAAGGTGCCGTCCGACACCACGATCGTGGGCCTGCCGGGAGCGACCATCCGGCACATCAACCTGCACGTGGACAAGGCCGACAACGTCATCATCCGCAACATCCGGTTCGAGGACTCGGCCGACTGCTTTCCCCAGTGGGACCCCACCGACGGCGCCGAGGGCAACTGGAACTCCCTCTACGACAACATCTCGGTCACCGGTTCGACCCACGTCTGGATCGACCACAACACGTTCACCGACGGGGACAACCCCGACTCGAACCAGCCGGTCTACTTCGGCCGGCCCTATCAGGTGCACGACGGGCAGGCGGACATCACCAGCGCGTCCGACTTCGTGACCGTGTCGTGGAACAGGTTCTCCGACCACGACAAGACCATGCTGATCGGCTCGACCAACAACCCCGCCAACGACCGGGGCAAGCTCAGCGTCACCGTGCACCACAACGAGTTCTTCGGCAACCTCCAGCGGCTGCCGCGCGTGCGGTTCGGCAAGGTGCACGTCTACAACAACTACTACCAGGTGCCCGACGCCGAGCCCTTCGAGTACGCGCTGGGCGTGGGCGTGGAGTCCCAGATCTACGCCGAGAACAACTACTTCCGGCTGAGCCGGAGCGTGGACCCGGCCGACCTGCTCTACAACTGGGGCGGGACGGCGCTGACGGCCAAGGGCAACCTGCTGCGGGTCGGCGGCAAGGAGCAGCCCGTCGACCTGATCGCCGCCTACAACGCGAAGAACGACCCCGACCTCGGCGCCGACGCGGGCTGGACGCCGACTCTGCACACGGGGATCGACCTCGTGGAGACCGTGCCCAGGGAGGTCTCCCGGCACGCCGGAGCCGGCGAGATCCACTGACGGACGGCGGCGCGCGGCCCCTGCGGACCCGGAGGGGCCGCGCGCACCCTCAAGGGCCGAGGCGGGACAGCGGCAGCCCGAGCTGGAGGTACAGCTCCAGCTGGTCGTAGAAGACCTGCTGGTTGACGATCAGCCCGTCCTGCACGGTGAAGAACCAGCAGCACCGCACGCTGACGTAGCGCCCGGTGTTCTGGAGCACATCGCCCGTGGTGAGCGGGAACGGCCCGGTGTGCCTGCCGGTCCCCACCGCGGTGACCGCCGTGGCCTCGCCGTCCACGACCTTCTGTAACACCGTGACGTGCACGTCGGGGAACGCCTGCCAGATCGCGGTGTGATAGGACGCCACATCCGAGCGGCCCTCCGCCGGCCCGCCCGGCCCCACCGCGACGGGCTTGGCGCAGTAGCACCCCATGAGCGCGTCCAGATCGTGGGCGTTGTACGCGCTGAAATATCGGTCCACCACGTCCATAACGGCGAGACCCCCGATTCCCGCACCTGGAGTCCAGGTTATCGGGGGTCCGGTCGATCATCCCGGGCGGTCGTCCTGAGCCAGCAGGCGGGCCAGCGCCCGCCGCAGCTCGTCTTCCGGCCGCTCGTACACGCGGTCCGCGCGCCAGGCGACGAAACCGTCAGGCCGGACGAGGGTCGCGCCGGTCCTCGTGATGCCGTACGCGCCGCAGAACCGGTCCTCGGGATCGCGCAGGCCGGCGCCGATCCGATGGACGTCCAGCCAGGCGTGCCCCGGGCCGCCGCGGCCCATTCCGCCCCGTCCGGGCCGATCAGCAGAGTGAACGCGCCGGTGAACAGGTCGAGCGTGGACAGCCTCGTCCCCTCCCGCTCCAGCCACACGTGCGGCGCGCGCAGGCCTGGGCGCCCACTGGGAGCGCGCGGGTCCTCGACCGGCGCGTCCGGACCGGGCGTCCGAGCGCAGACCGCCGCGGAGTCGTACCGGTATCCGAAGATCATGCTCAGGTCGTCGATCGCGGTGACGTCCTTACCCGTGCCGCCATGCCGGCCGGTGAGGTGCCGCATCGCGATCTCGAGCGTCAGCCGCGCGACCGGGCGGCGCTCGGCTTCGTAGGTGTCCAGCAGCGCCTGTCCCGCCCGGCCCTCGATCACGGCGGCGAGTTTCCATGCCAGGTTCTGCGCGTCGGCGATGCCGGTGTTCGCGCCGTAGGACCCGGCGGGCGGGACGACGTGCGCCGCGTCGCCGGCGAAGAACACCCGCCCGGCCCGATACCGGTGCGCGACCCACCCGCCGATCGTGCTGCGGGAGACCTGCCACGGCCATCCGGGCACGGGGGGCACGAGGGTGATGTCGAGGTCCGCCACCCCGGTCGCGAGGCGGGCCAGCTCGACGCAGCGCCGCTCGGAGAAGTCGCCGGGGGTCTCCCCTGGCTCCGGGTCGTGGGGCACCCCGAGCATCCATCGTCCGGACGTCCGCAGCGGCACCAGGACGGTGCCGGTCGCCGGCCGGTCGAGGTAGGCCAGCAGGAACCGGCGCCCGCGCAACGCGGCGGTGAGGTCGGCGTCGAAGACGAAATACGCCACGTGGGTCACGGGTCCCGGCTGGTCCACACCGATGCCGAGCCGGCCGCGTATGCCCGCGCGGTGGCCATCGGCGGCGACCAGGTAATCGGCGCGGATACGGCGTTCGGCGCCGGTGCCGAGGTCGCGGACGACGGCCGTCACGCCGTCGGCGTCGCAGTCGAGGGAGATCAGTTCGGTGCCGAACCAGATGTCCGCGCCGCCGCTTTCGGCATGGCTGCGCACGATACGCTCAAGATCGTCCTGATCGATCATCGCCCAGTCGGTGGGACTGACCGTCGCCGGCGGCCGGACGTGCGCGAGCAGGTCCACGCGGAAACGCTCCCGGCCGGCCAGCGTGTCCGCGCCGATCATCTCCGGAAGGCCGGCCAGGATCGACTGACGCCCGCGGATCTCCTCCTCCAGCCCGAGGGCACGGTAGATCTCCATCGAGCGCGGGTTGAACGCGCGCGCCTGAGGCGTGATCGCCGTGGACGGATGCCGTTCGACCAGGATCGGGCGGACCCCGAGACGCGTGAGGAAGAGCGCGGCGGACAGGCCGGTGATGCCTCCTCCCACGATGAGGACGGCGGTCCTGCGGTCGTACGGTCCGGTCATCGTTCCGGCACTCCCTTCTGCGCCGCCGAACGCGGCGGCACCTCGAACGCGTCCGCGACGGGGCCTGTCACACTCCTCGATAATCAATCACTCATAAAATTGTGTCAATCAGATGATTGATTGTGTTGACCGGCCGGATGTGACTGTCAGGGCTATGATTGGATCATGTCCACGCCGAAGCCCCGCCGGTCTCCCAAGCCCGAGGAACGCCGGCGCGACCCGGAGCGCACCCGCGGGCTCATCCTGGACGCGGCGACGGCCGAGTTCGCCGCGCACGGCTTCGCCGGTGCCCGGCTCAGCGCGATCGCCGCCAGGGCCGGCGTCAACCAGCAGCTGATCTCGTATTACTTCGACGGCAAGGAAGGCCTCTACCGGGCCCTCGGGGAACGCTGGCGGCAGCGCCAGAGCGAGCTGGTGTCGCCCGGCACACCGCTGCCCGAGCAGATCCGCCGGTACGCGCTGGAGGCGTTGAACAACCCGGACGGTGTCCGGTTGCTCGCGTGGAGCGGCCTGGAGTACGCGGGGCCGCGCACCGATCCCGACCAGGCGCCGCGTTCCGAGCGGCTACGGGGCTACGTGGACGAGGTCCACGCCCGGCAGGCGGCGGGCCGGCTGCCGGACGAGGTGGACCCGGCCTGCCTGAGCATCATGCTGATGGCCGCCGCGATGGCGACCGTCACACTGCCGCACGTCGTCGAAGGCGTCTGCGGAGCAGATGCCCGCTCCCCCGAGTTCGTCCGGCACTACGCCGAGCAGGTCTCCCTGGTCGCCCGGCTCCTCGGGCTCGATCCCGAATAGCGATCCGCGCCGCTCCCCCAGAACGGCAGCGGCGCGGAAACGAGCGCGGCGGCGTCAGACGCGCGGGCGGCCGTCCACACGTTGCGGCACGCCGAGGGGGTTGTCGTCACGCAGCTCCGGCGGGAGCAGATCGTGCGGCCAGTCCTGGTACGCCACGGGGGTCGTCCAGCGCCTGATCGAGGCCGCTCCGACGGAGGTGTGCGCCGGGGCGGTGGAGGCGGGCCAGGGGCCGCCGTGATGCATCGCCCAGCAGACGGCGACACCGGTGGGCCAGCCGTTCCAGATGAGCCGACCGGCCAGGCCGCGCAGGACCGGCACGAGGTCGCCGGCCTCCTGTGGCCCGGCCGCGTGGACGGTCGCGGTCAGCGATCCCGGCAGCCGCCGCAGCACGGCGGGCAGTTCGGCGGGGTCGCGGTAGCGGACGACGATCGCCGACGGACCGAAGCACTCCTCCCCCAGCTCGGGCAGCCCGTCCGCGAACGCCTCCAGGTCGGCGGCGAAGACCTGCGGGGTGATGCCGTCCACCGCGCCCCCGGAGGCCAGCACGGTGAGCCGCCCGGCCAGCCGGCCGGACGCCCGCAGGTAGCCCTCGCGGATCTTGTCGGTCAGCATGGGCCCGCCGCTGGTGGCGGCGACCGCCTCGGCGACGGCCTGCTCGAACCCTCCCTCCGCCGGGACGAACACCAGGCCGGGGTTGGTGCAGAACTGTCCCACCCCGAGGGTCAGCGAGGCCGCGAACCCGGAGGCCACCTCGGCGGGGTCGGCCGAGGGCAGCACGACGACCGGGTTGACGCTCCCCAGTTCCCCGTAGAACGGGATGGGGTCGGGCCGCTCGTCGATCAGCTTCTGGATGGCCTTCCCGCCCGCGAGCGAGCCGGTGAAGCCGACCGCCGTGACGAGCGGGTGCCGCACCAGCGGCGCCCCCGCCTCGAACCCGTGCACGAGCCCGAGCAGGTCGGGGTCGGGCAGGGCCTGCCGTACGACGGAGGCGGTCAGGTCGGAGGTGCGGGGATGCCCCTCGTGGGCCTTGACCACGACCGGGCAGCCGGCCGCGAGCGCCGACACCGTGTCGCCGCCCGCCACCGAGAACGCGAAGGGGAAGTTGCTGGCCGCGAAGACGGCCACGACGCCGAGCGGGTGGTTCATCCGGCGCACGTCGGGACGCGGCGGGGTGGCGCCGGGGTCGGGGTGGTCGATCACCGCCTCCACCCATCCGCCGTCCCGCAGGACGTCGGCGAACAGCCGGAACTGCGCGGCCGTACGGGCGATCTCGCCGCGCAGCCGCGCCTCCGGCAGCCGGGTCTCCTCCGCGGCGGCCGGCCACAGCTCCTCGGCGTGCTTGAGCAGGGCGTCGGCGACGCCTTCGAGCACGGTGGCGCGCTCGGCCGGGGGCGTCGCCCGCCACGCCTCGCCCGCCGCGGCGGCCCGCTCGACCGCCGACCGGACGGCGTCGTTCACCTGGTCGGTCACCTCATCCCCCCGCAGAAAGGTTCTCGACATCGTAGCGGGGGCCGCAGAATGCCCCGCCGACCAGCGAGTGCGGCAGCTCGCCGAGATCGGGCTCGCCGTGCTCGGCGATCAGCTTCTCGGCGTAGACCTCCGAGTCGTCCTTGGGCTCGTAGCCGATGGCCCGGCCCTCCTCCAGCGACCACCAGCGGCGCGTGTTGGCCGACACGCCCCAGACCACGTGGAAGCCGTCGGCCGCCAGCGACGCCTCGGCCAGCCGGGCGCAGTCGTCCGGGGACAGCCAGGTCGACAGCATGCGCACGTCCTTGGGCTGCTCGAAGCACGAGCCGATGCGCAGGCAGGTCACCTGGATGCCGTACCGGTCGTGGTAGAGCGAGCCGAGCGCCTCCTTGGTCACCTTGCTCACGCCATAGAAGGTGTCCGGGCGCGGGAACAGGTAGTCGGGGGCCTCGCCCGCGCTGCGCGGGAAGAACCCGACCGCGTGGTTGCTGCTGGCCAGCACGACGTGGCGCACTCCGGCCCGCCTCGCGGCCTCCAGCACCACATAGGTGCCGTTGATGTTGACCTGCAGGATGTCCGCCCAGGGCTGTTCGAGGCTGTGGCCGCCCAGGTGCAGCACCGCGTCCACGCCGTCCATCGCCGCGTCCATCGCCTCGGGGTCGGTGATGTCGGCGGTCACCGCCTCCTCGCCCGGCCCCGCCTCCAGCGGGACGACGTCGAGCAGGCGCAGCACGCGCCCCTCCCTGGCCAGCCGGGGTCGCAGCAGGGTGCCGACGCCGCCCGCCGCGCCGGTCATGAGAATTCGCATGTGCCTCCTGTCGGATCGGCCCTGCAATAAGGCGCGGCCCCGGTGACGGGGATCCGGTGCCCGCGCCGGTGCGCGGCGCTCCGTGATCGTCCGCGCGACGTGCGGACCGTGTCAATGCCGAACGGCGCCAGTCTCGCAGCAATCCCCAACCGTTCACAAGTACGGGCATAGTTCACATATCTGACCCGAGATCGCTCCTTGACCTAACTGTTGCCAATTTTTACGGTCTTGCTAGCAAGTGAACGCAATTGCAGAGTCGATCGCCGCGCTTCCGGCCTTCCGGCGGCGGTTCACGCGCAGGCTGACCAGCGGCGCGGCCGAAGGCTGACCAGGTTGACTTTCGCGAGATCACCCGGCTAGCTTCGTGGACATATTGAAGAACTTTGTCCATGTATGTGGACATCGAGGGAGTGGGCGGATGCAGCTCGACGGCGTTCTCTTCTTTCCGGTCACACCGTTCGGCGCGGACGGTGAGCTGACCGAGGACGTGCTGGCCAAGCACGTGAGCCGAGGGGTGACCGAGGGCGCAGGTGGGGTGTTCGCCGCCTGCGGCACCGGCGAGTTCAACGCGCTGGGCATCGACGAGTACGCGCGGGTGGTGCGGATCGCCGTCGAGTCGACCGGCGGGCGGGTCCCCGTCCTGTCCGGCGCCGGCGGCTCGCTCCCGTTCGCCCGCGAGTGCGCGCGCAGGGCCGCCGAGGCGGGCGCGGACGGCCTGCTGCTGCTGCCGCCCTACCTGGTCAGCGCGCCCGCCGACGGGCTGGTGCGCTACGTCCGCGAGGTCGCGGCGGCCACCGACCTGCCGATCATCGTCTACCAGCGGGCCAACGCCCGCTTCACGGCCGCCGCCGCGGCGGCGCTGACCAAGATCCCCAACGTCGTCGGGTTCAAGGACGGCCTCGGCGACATCGACGCCATGCAGCGGATCGTCCTCGCCGTACGGGAGGCGACCGACCGCGACTTCACCTTCTTCAACGGGCTGCCGACGGCCGAGATGACCGTGCCCGCCTACCGGGGGATCGGCGTGAGCCTGTACTCCTCCGCCGTGTTCTGCTTCCTCCCCGAGGTGGCCCTGGCCTTCCACAAGGCCGTGACCGCCGGGGACGACGACCTCGTCCGGCGCCTGCTCGCCGGTTTCTACCGCCCCCTGGTCGAGCTGCGCGACCTCGTGCCCGGCTACGCCGTCTCGCTCGTCAAAGCGGGCGTCACCCTGCGCGGCCTCGACGTGGGCCGGGTGCGGCCGCCGCTGGTCGACGCGGCCCCCGAGCACGTCGCCCGGCTGGAGAAGCTGATCGCGGCCGGACTGGACATCGTCGGATGAGGAGCCGGATGAGGATTCGCGAGATCAACGTCACGCCGGTCGCCTTCCGCGACCCGCCGCTGCTCAACGCCGCCGGCGTCCACGAGCCGTGGGCGCTGCGCACGGTCGTCGAGGTCGTCACCGACGAGGGGCTGACCGGCCTCGGGGAGACCTACGGCGACCTCGACCACCTCGTGCGGGTGCGGGCCGCCGCCGAGGCGCTGATCGGCTACGACGTCTACGGCCACAACGCGATGTACGCCACCGTGGCCGGTCTCGTCGGGGCCGACGTCGTCACCGACCTGCACGGCCTGACCGGCACCTCCTCGCGGGCCAAGACCGTCGACCGGATCTTCTCTCCCTTCGAGGTCGCCTGCCTGGACATCCGCGGCAAGGCGGCCGGCCGGCCTGTCGTGGACCTGCTCGGCGGCAGGGTGCGCGACGCCGTGCCGTACAGCGCCTACCTCTTCTACAAGTGGGCGGGCCATCCGGGCGCGCCGGACGACGGCTTCGGCGCCGCACTCGACCCCGAGGGGGTGGTCGAGCAGGCCCGCCTGCTGATAGGCCGGTACGGCTTCCGCTCGATCAAGCTCAAGGGCGGCGTGTTCCCGCCCGAGCAGGAGGTCGAGGCGATCCGCGCGCTGCACGAGGCCTTCCCGGAGCATCCGCTGCGCCTCGACCCCAACGCCGTCTGGAGCGTGGAGACCTCGATCCGGGTGGGCCGCGAGCTCGACGGCGTGCTCGAATACCTGGAGGACCCGACCGAGGGCATCGAGAACATGGCGCGGGTCGCCGCTGAGGTGCCGATGCCGCTCGCCACGAACATGTGCGTCGTCACCCCCGAGCACATCCCGCCGGCCGTACGGCAGGGAGCCATCGGCGTGCTGCTCACCGACCACCACTACTGGGGTGGTCTGGTGCGCTCGGCGCACATCGCCACGCTGTGCGAGACCTTCGGCATCGAGCTGTCCATGCACTCCAACTCCCACCTCGGCATCAGCCTCGCCGCGATGACCCACCTGGCCGCCGCCACCCCGGCGGTCACGCACGCCTGCGACACCCACACGCCCTGGCAGGACGGCCAGGACGTGGTCGCGCCATCTTCGGGCGGTGAAGGCGCGCTGCGGTTCGTGGACGGCGCGGTCCCGGTGCCCGACGGCCCGGGGCTCGGAGTGGAACTCGACCGCGACGCCCTCGCAATCATGAACGAGCAGTATGAGAAGTGCGGGGTCCGCTCCCGCGACGACACGACGTACATGAGGTCCGTCGACCCGTCCTTCTCCGCACGGAGGCCACGCTGGTGAACGTCATCTACGCCTACCCCTGGGACATCGTCGGCGACCCCGGCGCCGCCGCACGCCTCAAGGCGCTCGGCGTCGACGCCGTGGCGCTCGCCGCGTCCTACCACACCACCCGCGCCGCGACCCCCGCCCATCCGGCCCACCGGCTGGTCGAGGCGCGGCACGCGGCCTGCTACGTGCCCGTACGCGAGGAGGCGTGGAAGGGCAACCGGCTCGTGCCGGGAACGCCGTCGTGGATGGACTGCGCCGACCCGTTCGGGGAGGCCAGGGACGCCCTGCGCGCCGCCGGCCTGCCGGTCCAGGCGTGGACCGTGCTGACCCACAACACGCTGCTCGGCTCGGCCAACCCCGACCTGGTCGTCACCAACGCCTTCGGCGAGATCTACCCGTACGCGCTGTGCCCGGCGGCGGCCGACGTGCGCGACTACTGCCGCACGCTGGTCCACGAGGTCGTCGAGGTGGGCGACCCCGACGCGCTGATCCTCGAGGCGTGCGGCGCGCTCGGGTTCCGCCACGGCGGCCACCACGAGAAGACCGACGGCGCGGACTGGTCGCCCGCGCAGATCGCGCTGCTGTCGCTGTGCTTCTGCGCGGCCTGCGTACGCCGCTACGAGGCGGCCGGGCTGGACGTCGCCGAGATACGCGCGCGGGTGCGGGCGGGCGTGGACGGCACGCCTGGCTCGGTCGAGGACGCGCTCGGCGACCTGGCCGGCGCGATGCGCGACCTGCGCACCGGTCTCGCGGGCGAACTGCGCGACCTGCTGCTGGCCGAGGCCAGGACCGTGCGGCCGAACCTGAAGATCGCCCTGCACGCCAACGCCGACCCGTGGGCGACCGGCCCGTTCGCGACCGTGCCCGAGGGGGTGGACGTGGACCTGCTCGTCGGCAACTGCTGGAACGCCCCCGAGGTGGACGAGGCCGGGCTGCGCGCCCTGGGCCGGCTCGGCCCCCGCGTGGGCGCGTACGTGCTGGCCCTGCCCCCGCGTCCGGCGGACGGCGGGGCGCTGTCGTTCCTGGCCGACGCCTACACGGCGGCCGGCGCCGCCGAGATCCACTGGTATCACGGCGGCCTCGCCTCCGCCGCCCGGCTGAAGGCGATCGCGGAGGCCGTCGGCCGCTGAGCCGCACCGCTCTCGCACAGGGCCGCGCAGGGCCGGACGATGCGGGACAATCATGGGCATGCGGTTCGGCATCCTCGGCCCGACGGAGGCGCGGCCGACGGCGACCGCCCGGTCCCCGTCGGCGGGCCGGGGCTGCGCGCGCTGCTCGGCCTGCTGCTGCTCAACGCGGGGAAGATCGTCACCACCGACCGCCTGATCGACGGCCTGTACGGCGCCGAGCCTCCGTCCGGAGCGGACAACGCGCTGCAGGCCCAGGTGTCGCGGCTGCGCCGGCACCTCGCCAGCCCTGGCAACCTGGGCGACCTGGTCGTACGGGAACCGGCGGGCTACCGGCTCGCGGTGGACCCGGACGACGTGGACGCCTCACGCTTCGAACGGCTGGCGGCAGAGGGGCGGCGGGCGCTCGACGCGGGCGACCCGGCCCGGGCCGCCAATCTCCTCGACGCCGCGCTCGCACTGTGGCGCGGGCCGGCGCTCGCGGACGTGCCCGACGCGCCGTTCGCGCCCGCCCAGGCGGCCCGGCTGGAGGAGCTGCGCCTGTCGGCGGCCGAGGACCTCGCCGAGGCGGCCCTGGCCCTCGGCAGGCACCGCGACCTGCTGTCCGAGCTGCAGGAACGGGTCGCCGCGCACCCGCTGCGGGAGCGCTCGCGCGGGCAGCTCATGCGCGCGCTCTACGCGGCGGGCCGCCCGGCGGAGGCGTTGTCCGTCTTCGAGGACGCCCGGCGGGTGCTCGCCGACGAGCTGGGCGCCGACCCGTCGGCCGAGCTGTCCGCGATCCACCTCGCGGTGCTGCGCTCCGATCCGGCCCTCGCTCCCGCGTCCGCCGCGCCCGGCGGGCGGCCTGTCCCGCTCACCTCTCTCGTGGGCCGCGCCGCCGAGCTCGAGCGCATCGACGCGCTGCTCACCGAGGCGCGGCTGGTGACGCTCACCGGCCCGGGCGGCACCGGGAAGACCCGGCTGGCGATCGAGGCGGCGGCCCGGTGGCCGGGCGAGGTCTGCCTCGTGGAACTGGCCCCGCTCACCGACGGCGCCGACGTGCCGCAGGCCGTGCTCGGCGCGCTCGGGCTGCGCGAGACAGCCGTTGCCATCCCCGCTCCCGGGACGCGGCAGGGCGCCGCGGATCCCGTCTCCCGCCTGGTGGCGGCCCTGACCCTGCGGCCGGTGCTGCTCGTGCTCGACAACTGCGAGCACGTCGTGGAGGAGGCGGCCAGGCTCGCCGACCGGCTGCTCGCGGCATGCCCCGCCCTGCGCGTGCTGGCCACCGGCAGGGAGGCGCTCGGCATCACCGGTGAGCGCCTTTGCCCGGTTCCCCCACTGCGGGTCCCGCCGCCCGCTGGAGATCCCGCCGACGAGGACGCCGTCGAGGACGCGCTCGCCTACCCGGCCGTACGGCTGTTCGTCGAGCGGGCGGCCGCCGTACGGCCCGGCTTCGTCCTCGCGCCCGGAGACGTCGAGCACGTGCTGCGGATCTGCCGGGCGCTGGACGGGCTGCCGCTCGCCGTCGAGCTGGCCGCCGCGCGGCTGCGCTCGCTGCCCCTGGCCCAGATCGCCGCCCGTCTCGGAACCGGTGATTCCGAGCCGGACGGCGACGCGCCCCGCTTCGCGCTGCTGTCGCGCGGCAGCCGTACGGCACAGCCGCGTCACCGGACGCTGCGCGCGGTCGTCGAGTGGAGCTGGGACCTGCTCGACGAGCCGGAACGCGCGCTCGCGCGGCGGCTGACGGTCTTCGCGGGGGGCGCGACGCTGGAGGCGGCCGAGCGGGTGTGCGGCCTGCCCGACACCGACGGGGTGCTCGCCTCCCTGGTGGACAAGTCCCTCGTCGAGGTGGTGGACGACCGCTACCGGATGCTGGAGACGATCCGGGCGTTCTGCGCGGAACGGCTGGCCGAGGCCGGCGAGAGCGAGTCCATGCGGAAGGCCCACCTCTCGTACGTCCTGGACCTGGCCGCCACGGCCGACCCCCACCTGCGCGGGCCCGGCCAGATCGAGTGGCTGCGCCGGATGGACGGCGAGCGCGACAACCTGCAGGCCGCGCTGCGCCGCGCCATACGCGCGGGCGACGTGGCCTCCGCGCTGCGGCTGCTGTCGACCGCGACCGGCTACTGGCTGCTCCGCGGACTGCGCGGCGAGGCCGCCCGGCTGGCCGCCGAACTGCTGGGCGGGGTCGGCGCCACGCCTCCCGAGGGGCTGGAGGAGGAGCACGTCGTGTGCGCCTGCCTCGTGGCCTGGGGCGGGACGAGCGGCCCCGTCGTGGACGCGCTCGTGGCCGAGGCCGTGCACCGGACCTACACCCTGCCCATGCCGCCCCGCCAGCCGTTCCTCCTCGTGCTGCACGCGATGATCAGCGGTCCTCCCGCCAGGGAGGAGCTCCACCGGCTGGAGGACCTGTTCCGCGTGTTCGACCGCGACCCGTGGACGCGGATGCTCAGCCGGTTCAGCCTCTCCTACCTCAAGGCCTTCGACGGCCGGCTCGACGAGGCCGAGCAGGAGCTCACCGGCGCGCTCCGGGAGGCCCGCGCCGCCGGGGACGTCTGGCTGCGGGTGATGATGCTGTCCGCCATGGCGGACGTCGCCGACCGGCGGGGAGATCTCGAACGCGTCGAGGCGCTGACCAACGAGGCGCTCGACCTGTCCGAGCGGCTGGGCGCCACGGCGGACCTCGCCGAGACCCTCTGCCGGCGCGCCTGGGCCCGGATGCGCTCCGGACACTCGGACGCCGCGAGGGCCGACTTCGAGCGGGGCGCCGAGCTGTCCCGGCGCACGGGCGCCCCGGAGATCCTCGCGACGGCGCTCCTCGGGGCTCGGCGAGCTCGCCCGGCTCGGCGGCGACCTGCCCGGGGCCCGCCGGTGGTACGAGGCGGCCCTGGCGGAGTGCACGGCCGAATGGTTCACCGCCGAGGAGACGCGCTCGCGCGTCTACCTCGCGCTCGGCTGGGCAGCGCAGATGTCGGGCGAGCCCGCCGAGGCGCTGGCCTGGCACCGCCGTGCCCTCACCACCGGGCTCGGCACCCGCAGCCTCGTCATGACCGCCGCGGTCGCGGAGGGAGTCGCCGGCGTCGCGCTGCTTGAGGAGGCCCCCGAGCGGGCCGCCTGGCTGCTGGGCATCGGCGCCGCCCTGCGCGGAGCCCCGGCCGCCGGCGACCCGGACGTCGCCCGGATCGAGGCGCGCTGCCGGAGCGCCCTCGGCGACGGCGCCTTCGACCGGGCGTACGCCGAGGCCGGGGCGTTCACGCGGGAGCGGGTGCCGGTCACGGCGGAGATCAGGACGGGCACGGAGGCGGCGGCGCTGACCGTCATCGAAAGGCACCTGTCAGCGCTCGGTGGGTGAGCCGTCAGCGTCCGCGCGCACCCTGACGGCCATGAACGACACCTCCCGCAAATGGGGCACGCTGGCCGTCGCGTGCGCGGCCGTGCTCCTGCTGTCCCTCGACCTCACCGTGCTGCACCTCGCCCTGCCGAAGCTGGGCGAGGACCTCGCGCCCTCGGCCACCCAGATGCTGTGGATCGCCGACATCTACGGCTTCGCGCTGGCCGCGCTGCTGGTCACGATGGGCAACCTCGGCGACCGGATCGGGCGCAGGCGGCTGCTGCTCGCCGGCCTGGCTGCCTTCGGTGCGGCCTCGGCCCTGACGGCGTACGCGCCGAACGCCCCGCTGCTGATCGCCGCCCGGGCCCTGCTCGGGGTCGCCGGGGCCACCATCATGCCTTCGACGCTGTCGCTGGTCCGCAACGTGTTCACCGACCCGAAGCAGCGGACCACCGCGGTCGGCATCTGGAGCAGCGTGTCGGCGGTCGGGTTCGCCCTCGGCCCCATCGTCGGCGGCCTGCTGCTCGACCACTTCTGGTGGGGCTCGGTCTTCCTGATCAATGTGCCCGTCGTCGTGGCCGTCCTGGCCGCCGGGCTCGTCGTGCTGCCCGAGTCGCGCAACCCCCGTCCCGGACGACTCGACCTCGTCAGCGTCCCGCTGTCCGCCGTGGGCGTGCTCGGCCTGATCTACGCGCTGAAGGAGGCCGCGACCGGCGGCGTCGCGCAGGCCCGCGTGATCGTCGCGGCGGTGGTCGCGGTCGCCGCGCTGGTCGTGTTCGTCCGCAGGCAGACCCGGCTGGCCGAGCCGCTGATCGACGTGGCGCTGTTCCGGCGGCGCGCGTTCGCGGCCACGGTCGGCGCCGAACTGGTCGCGGTCTTCGCGATGCTCGCCATGTCGGTGGTCTTCGCCCAGTACTTCCAGCTCGTCATGGGCTGGTCGCCGCTGACCGCCGGGCTCGCCGGCATGCCGGGCGGCCTCGCCGGGGGCCTCGGCGGCGCGCTGTCCGGGGTGCTCGTGCACCGGTGGGGCCGCGGGCCGGTCGTCAGCCTCGGACTGGTGCTGACCGCGATCGGGTTCATCCTGTTCAGCCGGATCGATACCGGGACGCCCTACCTCTACATGCTCGTCGCCATGCTCATCCAGGGCGTCGGCATGGGCTTCACGTTCGCGGTGACCGGCGACACGCTGCTCGCCTCGGTGCCCAAGGAGCGCGCCGGCGCGGCGAGCGCGATCTCGGAGACCGCCCACGAGATGGGCGGCGCGCTCGGCATCGCCGTGCTCGGCACCGTGCTGACCAGCGCCTACCGCAACGGCCTGGTGCTTCCGCCCGGGCTGTCCCATGGCGCGGCGGCCGAGGCCCGCGACACGCTCGCGGGCGCGCTGAAGGCCGCCGCCGCACTCCCGGGCGACGCCGCGGGGGCCGTCGCCCGGGCCGCGCGGCAGGCGTTCATCGAGGGCATCCACGTCACCGTGCTGACCGGCGCGGCGATCCTGCTCGTGCTCGCGGTCGCCGTGCCGTTCGCGCTGCGCGGCGTGCCCAAGGTGATCCCGGAGACCGTGGACGAGCCCGAGCCGGCCCCGGTCAAGTGATCCCCGGTCATGTGACCTGGGACAGCCAGCGGTCGTGGGCGCCGCCGAACGGGCCGGTACGCGCGCCCACGGCCTCCATCAGCCAGGCGGCCGACCGCTCCGCCTGACGGATGATCTCCTCCGGGTACGCGTACCGCACCTGATGCTCGGCGAACTCGTCCTCGTCGTCCAGGATCAGCCGGCCGTCGCGCATCCGGAGCACGTCGAGATCGAGATCGACCATCGTGATCCGGGCGTCGCCGCGCACGGGGACCGTCGTGATGTCACAGTAGATCTCCGCCTTGCGCGGCGGCGCGTTGAACGCCGCCGTCCACCACGCGTCGCGGGGAAACAGGATGACGGACGCGAACTCGAAGACCGTCGGGGGCTCGTGCCCCCGCTGGGCGATCATCCCGGAGGGACAGCCGACCCAGACTCCGTGCTCGTCCTCGCCCAGCACGCGCGCGTGGTGGTGCCAGTGCAGCGATCCGCCGTACTTGCGGTAGATGATCCTCACCTCGGACACGGGCGGGACGCTACGCCACGCCCGTCTCCGAGTACAACGGGATTGTTCCCTAGACCTCGACGACCACCGGGATGATCATCGGGCGACGCCGGTAGGTGTCGCTCACCCAGCGGCCCACCGTACGCCGGATGGTCCGGCGGATCTGCATCTCATCGGCCACCCCCGACGCGGCGACCTCCTGCAGCGCGGCCTCGATCTGCGGGACGACCGCGTCGAACGCGTCGGGGTCGATGCCCGAACCGCGGGCGGTGATCTCCGGTCCGCCGGTGAGCTTCCCGGTGGTGGAGTCCACCACCACGACGATGGAGATGAACCCCTCGTCGCCCAGGATCCGCCGGTCCTTGAGCGCCACGTCGGTGATGTCGCCCACCGAGGTGCCGTCCACGAAGACGTACCCGCACGGGACCGCGCCGGTGATCCTCGCCTGGCCGTCGACGAGGTCCACGACCACGCCGTCCTCGGCGATCACGATGTTCTCCGTGGGCACGCCGGTCAGCTCGGCCAGCCGGGCGTGCGCCCGCAGGTGCCGCCACTCCCCGTGCACGGGCATGAAGTTGGACGGCTTGGTGAGGTTGAGCACGTACAGCAGCTCGCCCGCGGCGGCGTGGCCGGAGACGTGCACCCGCGCGTTGCCCTTGTGGACCACGCGCGCGCCCCAGCGGTTGAGGCCGTTGATGACCTTGCTGACCGCCGTCTCGTTGCCCGGCACGAGCGACGAGGCGAGCAGGACCGTGTCGCCCTCGGCGATCCTGATGGGGTGGTCGCGGTTGGCCATGCGCGACAGCGCCGCCATGGGCTCGCCCTGGGAGCCGGTGCAGATCAGCACCACGTCCTCCGGCGGCCACTCCTCGATCTCCCGGGAGTCCACGAGCAGGCCCCCGGGCACCTTCAGGTAGCCGAGTTCGCGCGCCACGCCCATGTTGCGCACCATCGACCTGCCGATGAGCGCGACCTTGCGGCCGTGCTTCTCGGCCGCGTCCATGATCTGCTGGACGCGGTGGATGTGCGAGGCGAAGCTCGCCACGATGATCCGCTTGGACGCGCTGCGGAAGACGTCGTCGATGACCGGCGCGATCTCCCGCTCGCTGGTGACGAAGCCCGGCACCTCCGAGTTGGTGGAGTCGGACATCAGCAGGTCGACGCCCTCGGCCCCGAGCCGGGCGAACGCCCCGAGGTCGGTCAGCCGCCCGTCCAGCGGAAGCTGGTCCATCTTGAAGTCGCCGGTGTGCAGGACGAGGCCCGCCGGGGTGCGGATCGCCACGGCCAGCGCGTCGGGGATCGAGTGGTTGACCGAGACGAACTCGCACTCGAACGGCCCGAACGAGCGCCGCTCGCCCTCGATCACCTCGACCTTGACCGGCTGCATCCGGTGCTCGGTCAGCTTGCTCTCGATGAGCCCGAGCGTCAGCCGCGAGCCGACGACCGGGATGTCGCGCCGCTCCCGCAGCAGGTACGGCACCGCGCCGATGTGGTCCTCGTGCGCGTGCGTGAGCACGAGCGCCTCGATGTCGTCGAGCCGCCCCCGTATGTAGTCGAAGTCGGGCAGGATGAGATCGACGCCCGGCTGGTCGGGCTCGGGGAACAGCACGCCGCAGTCCACCACGAGCAGACGGCCGTCGTACTCGAAGACCGCCATGTTGCGGCCGATCTCGCCGAGACCCCCCAGCGCGACGATGCGCAGGCCGTTCTCCGGCAGCGGCGGGGGTGGCCCGAGTTCGGGATGCGGGTGACTCATTCCGCGCCCTCCGCCCCGCGCTCGTCCTGGGGTCCCTCGCAGTGCGCGCTCACGCGCGGTTCCCTATCGTCGTTTCTTCTGTTCAACTCGCTCATTCGGCTCCATCTGTTGATCTAATCCGCAAGCTTGAGGCCCCCCGTGATGAGGTCCTCCCGAAGCGCTGTGATCTGCTCCTCCGTGGCGTCCACGAGCGGCGGCCGGACGTACCCGGCGTCCTGGCCCACCAGCTTCAACGCCGCCTTGACCATGATCGCCCCCTGGGTGCGCGTCATGATCGCCGAGACCACCGGAAGGAGCTGACGGTGGAGGGCCAGTGCGTTCTCGACGTCACCGGACCGGTAGGAGTCGGCCATCGAGGCCAGCTCGGCGCCCACCACGTGGCCCACCACGCTGACGTACCCCGCCGCGCCGACCGAGAGCCACGGCAGGTTCAGCAGGTCGTCGCCGGAGTAGAAGACGAGGTCGGTGGAGGCCATCACCTGCGAGCCCGCGAACAGGTCGCCCTTGGCGTCCTTGACGGCGGCGATGCGCGGATGCTCGGCCAGCCGGAACAGGGTCTCGATCGTGATGGGCACCCCGGCGCGGCCGGGAATGTCGTACAGCATCACCGGAAGGCCGGTCGCGTCCGCGACGGCGGTGAAGTGCCGGAGCAGACCCTCCTGCGGCGGTTTGTTGTAGTAAGGGGTCACCACCAGGAGACCGTGCGCGCCCGCGCGTTCTGCGGCCTTGGCCAGCTCCACACTGTGCCGCGTGTCGTTGGTGCCGGCGCCGGCCACGACGGTGGCCCGGTCGCCCACGGCCTCGACGACCGCGCGGAGGATGCGGTCCTTCTCCTCGTCGGAGGTGGTGGGGGACTCCCCCGTGGTGCCGCTGACCACCAGACCGTCGTTGCGCTGCTCGTCCACGAGATAGGCGGCGAGCCGCTGGACGCCCTCGTAGTCGACGGCGCCGTCAGAGGTGAACGGCGTGACCATCGCGGTCAGCGTGCGGCCGAAGGGGGCGTCGGAGGTTCCAGTAGGCGATGCCATAGACCGAACGGTACCCGGATCCGCAGGAGTGATGGACCTCGCCACCCCGTTATGTCCAGTACCGCCCCGCGGGCGCCGCCGACAGCGGAAGAGGCCGCCGATATGTGCTCGGGGGTACACACATCAGCGACCTCTAACCGGGAATCGCCGCTCCTTACGCGGACGTTACACACCGCTGGCGAAATTTTTCCGGAACGCCGCGAACAGCGGCTTCTGCACCCCTGGGGTGCGGATCAGTGGACCTCCCCCGAGAGGAGCCTCACCCACAGCTCCTCCATCCGCGCGGCGACGAGCCGCTCGGTCTCGCGGATCTCCACCTTCTTGCCCCGTGTCGTCCGCCGGATGAACAGCAGCCCGCCCGCCGCGCACAGCTCGTAGATCGTCGCCTTGCACTCACACGTGTGGCGGCGCACCGTACGCGATCGCTGCGGTTGGTGGGCTTCATCCAGTTGATCCTCCTGTGCCCGTCTCTGGGAGGGCTGGCATGGATGCCGTGATAGGGCGGCGGGAGGGGAATATCAGCACCTGGCCGCTTAGCGGCACAATCACCCATTAGCAGCCCTTTCACCAGGCAAAGTTGGAGTCACAGGCCATCTCCGTCACTCTCGGTCGCCCGGCGAATACGCCAAGATTTGGAGGACCCGTCACCCCCTCAGGGATGGATTGATGGCAAACTCTGATCCGGTCTACCTGCGCGTAGTCGAGGACATTCGCCGCCAGATCGTCGACGGCACGCTCCCCCCGGGCGCACCGATCCCCTCGCGGCACCAGATCACCCGGAAGTACAGCGTCGGAGAGACGGCCGCCCGCCACGCGCTGCGCGTGCTCGCCCAGGAGGGCCTCATCATCGGCCGGGTGGGCTCCGGGCACCGGGTGCGGGAGAAACCGATCCTGCTCCCGCTCCACCGCAGCCGCCTCCCCGAACCGCACGCCGCCTTCGCCAGCGACATGCAGGCGGGCGGGCGACAACCGAGCTGGAGCTGGCGCAGCGAACTCGCCGACGCCCCTCCCGACATCGCCCACCGGTTGCGCGTCGGAGAATGCAGCCCGGTGATCAGGACCCGCTACGTCTTCCGCGGGGACGGCCGCCCGGTGCAGCTGCTCACCTCGTACGAACCGGTCGAGCCAGGGCAGAGCCAGGCGCCCGAGGAGGGCACGTACGAACGCAGGAGCGCGGCCTTCCGGCTCGCGGCGAGCGGCCTGCCGCTCACCGAGATCAGCGAGACCGTGCTCATCCGTGTCCCCCAGCCGACCGAGAGCGACCTGCTCGAGCTGCCCGCCGGCGTCCAGGTGCTCCAGATCGAGCGCACGTACTGGGCCGGGGAGCGCCCGGTGGAGACCAGCGACGCCGTGGTGCCCGGCGACCGATTCCGGCTGGTCTACGGCATTCCCAGCCCCCTCTGACTGTCGGTGCCCACTGGTACAACCGATCCGGATCCCCCATCCGGAGGTGCCGATGCGCGTCAAGGACATGCCCCTGGCCGACCAGCCGCGTGAGCGGCTCCTGGCGTCAGGAGCCGCGGCGCTCGCCGACAGGGAGCTGCTCGCCCTGCTGCTCGGCTCGGGCAGCAGGGGCGTGAGCGCCGTCGAACTCGCCTCCCAGGTCATCGCCCACTGCGGCGACCTCGGCGAGCTGGCCCGCTCCGAGGCCCATCGGCTGCTCGCCGTCCCCGGCGTGGGCCCCGCCAAGGCCGCCCGTGTGGCGGCCGCGTTCCATCTCGTACGGCGGGCCCAGGCGGAGCCGGAGCGAAGCCGGATCACCTGCTCGGCCGACATCGCTTCGGCTGCCGCTCCCCTGCTGCACGGGCAGCCGCGCGAGCGGCTGGTCGTGGTCGTCTGCGACGGCCGCGGCGCCGTGCTGCGCAGGACCGTGGTCACCGAGGGCGGCAGCGACCACACCCCCGCGCCCGTCCGCGACATCGTCACGACCGTCCTCCTCTCCGGCGGGGCCGCCTTCGGCCTCGCCCACAACCACCCGAGCGGATCGCTCGACCCCAGCCCCGCCGACGTCGAGGTCACGGCCCGCCTCCACGAGGCCGCCGACACCGTCGGCCTCCGCTTCCTCGACCACGTGATCGTCACCGACACCGCCTGGCGCCGTGTCCCTTGGCCTCCTCCCGAGAATGCATAGTTGCATAGTACGTCTAGTTGTATCGCCTTGCCCAGGACAAAACACAACGCCTAATCAGACATAGCCATACAGACGCCCTCGTAATGGGTCGTCTAGGCTTCGGGCGTGCTCGACCACGACGGTGACACGCATCTGTACGTGCAGATTGCCGAGATCATCCGGCAACAGATCCAGCGAGGCGACCTCCCGCCTGGACACCCCATTCCGAGCGAGGCCGCCATCCAGAGCGAGTTCGGCGTGGCCCGGACCACGGCACGGCGCGCCTTCCACATGCTGCGGGAAGAAGGCCTGATCTACACGGTGCAGGGCGAGGACACGTTTGTGACCTCACCGGACACCGGGCCGCGAGAGCCGCGGAAGATCCCGATGTACCGGAAGATCGCAGACGACATCATCGAAGGGATTCGCAACGGCGACCTGCGACCGCGTCGTCCCATACCGAGCGAGACGGCGCTGGTCCAGAAGTACGAGGTGGCACGCGAGACGGTACGCAGGGCGATCGGACGTCTCCGCGAGCAGGGCTGGATCTACACCGTCCCCCAACGAGGGAGTTTCGTCTCACCAGAGGACAAGTGGCCGATGGATTAGCGATTTCCGTCGTCTAGTCGTCTGGGTCGGTCTACGGTCGATCCATGCTTGACCGTGATGGACCGGTACCCGTTTACAAGCAGATCGCCGAACTCATCCACGAACAGATCCGGCGGGGCGAGCTGGTCGACGGTGATGTCATCCCAAGTGAGGCCGAAATGGAGGCCGAGTACGGAGTGGCCCGTCTGACGGCACGGCGAGCCGCCCGGGAACTGAGGGAGCTCGGCCTCGTACATACCGTTCAGGGCGAAGGCACCTTTGTAGGAGACGGCACCACATACCGCCCTCGGCGTAAACAGCTCCTACGCGAGCTGATCGCCCAGGAGATCGCGGAGCGGATCCACCGCCGGGAACTGAAATCGAATCGGCCGATCCCAAGCGAGAAGTCACTCATGCAGCAGTACGGCGTGGCCAAGATGACCGTACGACAGGCCGTCGGACTCCTTCGAGACCAGGGCTACGTCTTCACCGTCCCCCATCGCGGTTCCTATGTGCGCGCGCCGGAAAGCTGGCCGAAGGATGCACGTCCTCAGTTGGATGATCGCGAGGATGGAGCGATCGAACACGAGGGTCTCGAAGTGTAGTCGCGAGCGCCAGGCGACTCCCCGCTTCCTCGGCCGCGGGAGTCGCCATCGAGCCGTCTGCCCGGCAGAGGCCCATACATCGATTTACGTACGGGCATGGCCATCCGGGGGCGGATGCCGGGGCAGGCTGTGCCTGCGAGGCTCCGGGCTATGCACAGGCGAACGGCATGGGTGGTCCTCATCGTCGCGGTCATCGCGACTTCGGTGCTCGTCTATCCGTACCTGGGTCTTGATGTCGACGACAGCCGCCTCGACGTGCGCGACAGCCTCCACTACTACGTTCTGGTGGGCCATATAGGGACCGCCGCGGTCGCGCTCGTGCTCGGCTCCCTGCAGTTCATGCCCGCGGTGCGGGCGCGCAGGCGGATCCATCGGACACTCGGCCGCGTCTATCTCCTCGCCGGGGTGCTGCCGTCCGCGCTGGCCACGATCCCGGTCGCGCTGTGGTCGGGCCGCCCAATGACGCAGATCGGCCTCACGACCGCCGCCGTCCTGTGGCTGATCACCGGCGGCCTCGCGTACCGGGCCGCCCGCCGGCGCGACTTCGCCGCCCACCGCGACTGGATGACGCGCAACTACGCGCTGACGTTCCTCGCGGTGACCGCGCGCATCCTCGTGCCCCTGCTCCTGCTGGTCCAGCTCCCCTTCCGCGGGGCCGACCCGGGATCGATGGGAGAACTCGCGACCTCGATGATCCCGATCGGCCAGACGCTGGGCTGGGTCGTCAACCTGGTCGTGGTCGAGAGCGTCATCAGGAGGCGCCGACGCCTGCCCGAAGCCCGTCTGCGGGACGCATGACCTCCGGAGGCCGTCCGCGCCTACCTTCCGCCGCCGACCGGAGTCTGATCGAGCGCGGGTGTGGACGCTTCGCGCGCGGAGACGAGGACGTCGAGGATGGCGCGCGTCTGCGACCAGGGGACCGGGCTGGGAGCGCCTGCGATCATCGCGAGGAACGCCTCGATGACGCCCTCGTAGCCGAGGTCGCGGGCCGGCGTGGCACCGCCCTCGATGAGGATGGATTCGCTGCCGTCGCGCCGGTGGAGCACGACCTCGTACGACTCCCCCTCCGACGCGCCGAGGACCTCGACCGTTCCCGGGATGCCGTTCGCCCAGCGCATCGCGAGCACGCCCGTGTCCTCCGATCTCAGCCCCTCGTACGCGCGGATCGACCCGGCGGCGCCCACGAGCCGGACGTCGGGGCCGAGCAGCGCGACGAGCAACTCCACCCCGTGCAGGCCCATGGTCACCAGCGTCCCGCCGCCCTCACCGGGAGTGTCCTGCCAGGGGTTGTAGCCCGTGGCCCACAGGCCCACGTCGTGGCGTACGGTCGCCCGCACCGCGAGCACCTCGGCGAGGTCGGCCTTGGCGCTGGTGAACCGCGGGGCGAAGCGCAGCACAGACGTGGACATGACCCGGTCGGCGACCGGCGTGACCAGCCGGTCCACCGCGTCGAGCTGGGCGCGCGTGGCCGCGGCCGGTTTGTTGACGAAGCAGGGCGCGTCCGTGGCGAGCACGGCCGCGAGCGCCTCGGGCACCTGGGGCCCCGGCACGGTCAGCACGACGCCGTCCGGGCGGGTGGCGAGCAGGCCCGTCAGGCTGCCCGCCACCGTCGCCCGCGGGTGCTCGTCCGTGAACACCCGCAGGCGCTCGGGATCGGGCTCCCAGACCGCCAGGTCGGCGTGGCGCCCGAGGCTGCGGGCGTCGGCGTACGGATGGCTGGTGGCCAGACCGGCGAGGGCGACGAGCACGGGACTCAGGATAGAGGACGTGTTACGACCGGTATCGGGTGGTTTCAGGCGGGCTTTCGCGGGACGTAACGGCGGAGTGTTTCGCCGATCTTGTAGTAGAAGTTGCCGTCGGCGTCGGTGGCGAGGCCATCCATGCCCTTCTCGGTGTGGAGGATGGTCAGCGCCTTCGTCGGCTTGTCGATCCTGAAGATCTGGTCGCCGATCGAGCCGTAGACGTGGCCGGTGTACTTGAAGACCTTGGTGCCCGTCGGGGCGCCGCCGAGCGCGACCAGGGTGCCCCCCGCCCAGCCGTAGCCGGTGACGTCCATGCCCGGGCGGGCGCTCAACCTTGCCGGCCGGTGCGGGGATCCCGGCCGCCGCCAGCTCGGGCGCGTCGCCACCGGGGCACACGAGGGGAACAACCACCAGGAGTGGCCCTCGGGGCGCGGCGGCAGCACCCCCGGAATGCTCCGCGACGTTCAAGCCACCCCGGCAGGAGAGCTGGAGCTGGTGTTCGCCGCCGATCTGACCCTCGGCGCGATCACTTGGTGGCTGGAGCACGACCGTTCCCTGCCCGCCCGCGAGATGGCCGAGGCGGTCGTCCGCTTCGCCACCCAGGGCTACTTCGGCGCCCTGGGCCTCGACGTGCTCCTGCCCGAAACCTGACCTACCGACAGGCTCAGCCGATGAGGGCCATCGCCTTGTCGCTCAGGCCCGCCGGGGCGGTCTTCGGGTTGCCGGCCGCGAAGGGCGGCTGCGGGTCGTACTCGATCGCGAGCTGCACGGCCTGCGCCGTCTCCTCGTCCCGCGTGGTGGCCAGCAGGGTCAGGGCCATGTCGATGCCGGAGGACACCCCCGCCGCCGTCACGACCTTGCCGTCGATCACCACGCGCTCGCTGACCGGCTCGGCGCCGAATCCGGCGAGCTGGTCGAGCCACCCCCAGTGGGTCGTCGCCCTGCGGCCCTTCAACAGCCCCGCCGCGCCCAGCAGGAACGAGCCGCTGCACACCGAGGTCGTCCACCGGGTGCGCTCGTGGGCCCGTGTGATCCAGCCCAGCAGCTCCGCGTCGGACAGCGCCTGGATCGTCCCGGGTCCTCCGGGCACGACGACCACGTCCGGCGCGGGCAGGTCCTCGTACGACGCGGTGGCCGCGAGGCTGAGGCTCCCCCGGTCGTCGAGCACCGGCCCGGGCTCGGCCGCGACGAACGTGACAGTGCAGCCCGGCGCGAAGGCCAGCACCGTGTACGGCCCGACGGCGTCGAGCGCGGTGAACCGGGGATAGAGGGGGATGGCGATGTTCATGATCTGCTGCTTTCCTTCGATCGGAACCGGCGGCGGTAGTCGCCGGGTGAGACGCGCCAGTGGCGGCGGAAGACCCGGTAGAGGGTCTCGGGGGCACCGAGTCCCGACTCCCTGGCCACCCTGTCCAGGGGGTGGCCGGTGGTCTCCAGCAGCCGCCGGGCGGCGTCGGCCCTGCTGCGTTCGACATACCTGCCGGGTGAGACTCCGGTCTGCTCGGTGAAGACGCGGGAGAAGTGCCGCTCGCTCATCCCCGCCCGCCGGGCGAGCGCGGACACGCTCAGGTCCTCGGCCGGGTTGGCGTCGATGAACGCCTGGATCTCGCGCAGCGGCTCGGCTCGTGGGACGGCGGCCCGCATGGGGGCGCTGAACTGGCTCTGCCCGCCCGGACGGTGCAGGTACACCACGAGTCCGCGGGCGACGTTCCGGGCGAGCGTGTGGCCGTGGTCGTCGGCCACGAGCGCCAGAGCGAGATCCACGCCCGAGCTGACCCCGGCCGAGGTCCAGACGTCCCCGTCGCGGATGTAGATGGGATCGGCGTCCACCTCGACGTCCGGATAGCGGTCGGCCATCTCGCGGGCGACCAGCCAGTGGGTGGTCGCGCGCCTGCCGCCCAGCAGCCCGACCTCCGCGAGGAGGAAGCTCCCGTTGCAGACGGAGGCGACGCGCCGGGCCACGGCCGCCAGCCGGGCGATGCCCGCGACCAGCTCACGATCGCGCAGGTGTCCCGGCACCGACAGCCCGCCCACGACCAGCAGCGTGTCGATCGGCCCCGCGACCTCGCCCAGCGGAGTCTCCACGAGGGTCGTGATCCCGTTCTGCGCCGGTACGGCCCCGGCGCGCACGGCCGTCACCTCGACCCGGTAGCCGGGCTCGGGCACGAGCAGATTCGCCGTGGTGAAGACGTCGGCCGGTCCGGCGAGGTCGAACATCTGGAAGCCATCGAAGATCACGATGACCACGCGTCGCTGCATGCCCTCAATGCTTCCGAGCATGGCTTCATGGCGTCAACGACACGGATATTGCACATTACGCCATGAGCGCGAGCATCAGCCCGGACGGACGCCCGGCGACGAAGCGCTTGTTAGATTTGAACCAGGTCTCTGCGGCGCCGCCGATGCCGAGCGCCAAGGAGGTGGCCAGGACGATGCCGAGCGCTCGAGAACTCAAAGACAGGCTCTTCACCGCGATCAACAGTCACGACCTCTACGACGTGCTGGACTGTTACGCGCCCAATGCCGTGTATGTCAGCCCGGCGGGCATCGCGGAGGGCCGTGAGCAGATCGCCTGGACCTACGAGGACCTCTGCAAGGTCTTCCCCGACATCTGCTACACCGCCTGGTACAAGGCCCCCTGTGAGGACCCCGCCTTCACCGAGTACACGATGACCGGCACGCACATGGGCCCGCTCCTGCTGCCGGACGGCCGAGTGGCAGCCCCAACGGGCCGTCGTATAACGGTCCGGGGTAGCTGTGCCTGCGCGGTCGAGAACGGCAAGATCATTACTGATCGGGACTACTACGACCAACTGGAGCTCTACTCCCAGCTCGGCATCCGCCTCGAACCGCCGCCGGCCCCCTGATGTGGGCCGGCCGTCGTACGGCCTCAGGCGCCCAGTAGCTGGGCCACGACGACGACGTTGCCGTACAGGTCGGCGAAGTGCAGGGAGCGACTGTCGGGGTCCTCGCGTTCGTCCCAGACCCGTACGCCGTGGTCGCGCAGCCGCTTGGCGACCACGGCGAGGTCGGCGGTGTAGAGGACGAGCAGCGGCTGCCGCCGGTCTGCCGGCCGACGAGCTCGCGCTGCCGCTCGGAGGTGATCGGCATCAGCCACAGCCCCACCCCCTCCTGTCCGGGCAGGCCGATGTGCAGGAAGCGGTAGCCGCCCGCCACGTAGTCGTGCAGGACGGCGAAGCCGAGGACGTCGCGGTAGAAGGCCAGCGCCTCGTCGGGGTCGTCGACGAGCACCACCATGCGGCCGATCGCGGAGAAGAGAGCGTCATCCGTGGTCATGGGCCGGACCCTAACTCGCGCCCCCGACATTTCAGTGTCGCTCGCAGAGCCGATCAGGCCTTGGACGGATCTTTAGCGAGCTCACTCCTCGCCGGAGAACCTCTCCCAGGCGGACTGGCGGGTCATGCCGAGCGCGGCGCCGATCCTGGCCCAGGTGGCGCCCCGGTCGCGCGCCCGCTGCACCCACACCCGCAGGCTGTCCTCGACCTGCGCGCTCACCTCGGCGACGCGCGGAAGGAGCTCCAGGATCTGCTCGACGGTCATGCTCTCGGTGTAGGAGATCTCCGGAGTCCCGACGGACTCCGCCGCCAGGATCTCGGCGCAGAGCCCGACACACTCGTTGCAGATGTAGACGCCGGGGCCGGCGATCACCTTGGCCACCTCGGTCTTGGACTTCGAGCAGAACGAGCAGCGGATGTCCTGTTCCGCCAGAGAAGGAGCCGGCATGTCGCCTCCAGGGGATGTCTTGTCAGGCTGTCCTTGACACTCAACGGCAAGACTAGACCGTCAGGAGCAGCCTGACAATGGATCATCCGGAAAGCGGGCTTTCCCGCGCCCTATGGCTCAGCCCTTGGGGCCGAAGGCGTGCGGGACCTCTCCCTTACGGCCGCAGCGCGGGCAGGGCCGGTATCGCCCGGACCACCAGGTGGCCTTGAGCGTGCCGCTCCCCTTGCACTTGGGGCATTTGGACAGGTAGTTGCGTACGTAGTCGGAGACGAGCCAGATGCCGAAGAAGGCTCCGGCGAGGACGAGAACGGTCTGGGAATCCACCATGGCTCCGTAGTCGGGGGACAGATCGGCGACGAACGCATCGCCGTACGGAAGCCGGTCGCGCGGGGGCGCGGTCACCGTCACTCACCGGCCGGGCGAGCCCGTGCGGGAGGCGGGCACGGGTCGTCACCCGCACCGAAGGTGCGCGCGTGGCCTGCGAGGGGACGCGCATCACTGCCTCCGTGAACACTGGTCGCACGGGAGGACGCCGCACGGCCTCCGGCCGGTGACAGCCGGGGGCCGTTTCGTTGGAGTCACAGGACCCTGGGTCGCGGCGGCCCTCAGACCCGCTCGGGCTGGAGTTCCGCCGCCTGCTCCACACCCGTCCGAGGCCGGCGCAGGACGACGTACGCGGCCACGAGGGCGCTGACCAGCAGAACCAGGGAGACCGTGAAGGCCAGCCGGTAGCCGCCGGTCAGCGCGACCGCCTCGCTCGCCCCGCCCGCCAGCAGCCCCTCCGTACGGGAGGCGGCCAGCGTGGACAGCAGCGCGACGCCGGCGGCCATGCCGACCTGCTGGGTCGTGTTGAAGAACCCCGAGACCAGGCCCGCGTCGTCGGGGCGGGCGTCGGACATGCCGAGCGTGGTCAGCGCCGGGAGCACCAGGCCGCCGCCCATGATGAGCACCATCACGGGGAGCAGGTCGGTCACGTAGCGGGCGTCGACCGGGACGCGGGTGAGCCAGGCCATCGCGCCGATCAGGAGCACCAGGCCGCCCAGCAGCACGGCGCGCGCGCCGAAGCGGGTGCTCAGCCGCGGGGACACGAACAGCGACACCCCGGCGATGGCCAGCGCCGCCGGGAGCATGGCCAGACCGGTGTCGAGCGCGCCATAGCGGAGCACCTGCTGCATGAACAGCGCCACCATGACCTGGAAGGCGAACATCGCGCCCAGGGTCAGGACCTGCACCAGGTTGGCCCCGGCGACGGCGCGCGAGCGGAGGATCCGCAGCGGCATGAGCGGGGTCCTGGCGGTCGCCTGGCGGACGAGGAACGCACCCAGCAGCACGAGCGACACCGCGCCGAACCACAGGGAGCGCAGGCCGTACCGCTCGATCTGGACCACGGCGTAGATGCCCAGCATGAGACCGGCCGTGACCAGCAGGGCGCCCAAGGCGTCCGCGCCCGCCGACAGGCCGAGCCCCCGCTCGGCGGGCAGCGCCCGGACCGCCAGCGCGATCGTGACCACGCCGATCGGCACGTTGATGAGGAAGATGTAGTTCCACCCCAGCGCGTCGGTGAGGATCCCGCCGAGCACCTGGCCCAGCGACGCCCCGGCGGCGCCGGTGAAGCTGAAGACGCCGATCGCCTTCGCCCGCTCCCCCGCGTCCGTGAAGGTCGTCACCAGGATGCCGAGCACGACCGCCGAGGCCATGGCGCTGCCGACGCCCTGGAGGAACCGGGCGCCGATCAGCATCCCGGGACCGGTGGCGGCTCCGGCCAGCAGCGACGCGGCGGCGAAGACGGCGTTGCCCGCCAGGAACATGGCCCGGCGCCCGATCAGGTCGCCCAGCCGGCCGGCCAGCAGGAGCAGGCCACCGTACGCGATGAGGTAGGCGTTGACGGTCCAGCTCAGCTCGGCGGGCGCGAAGCCGAGGTCCCGCTGGATGGCGGGCATGGCCACGGTCACGATGCTGCCGTCGAGCACCGTCATCAGCATCGTGGCGGACAGCACGCCCAGCACGAGCCAACGAGATCGGGATATACGCGACATGGGTCGCCTCCTGTTCATGAGGAACAGGAACGACCGTAGCAGATAGTTCCGTTGCAGACGATCCCTTATGGACCTATCAGCCTCGCTGACGCGCCCTCCGCACCGCCTGCGGCATCTCCACCGGAGTGGCCAGATGCCCCGTGACCAGCCGGTTGAGCGCACGCACGAGCACCTCCGCCTCCTCCTCCGGCAGCGACCCGAGAGCGGCCCGATGGACCCCGTCAACGATCTCCTGGCTCCGCTTCGCGACCTCCGCGCCCTTCTCCGTGACCGCGACGATCCGGGCGCGCCGGTCGGTGCTGGACGGCCGGCGCTCGGCGAGGCCGGCCTTCTCCAACGCGTCGATCGTGACCACCATCGTGGTCTTGTCCATGTCGCGAGCTCGGCGAGCTGGATCTGCGTACGCTCCTCCTCCAGGGCGTGGACGAGCACGCAGTGCATGCGGGCCGTCAGGCCGATCTCGGCGAGGGCCGCCGCCATCTGCGTTCGCAGCACGTGGCCGGTGTGGTCGAGCAGGAAGGACAGGTCGGGCTCGTCACGCGAGGGTGCCATGGCGGTCATGCACCCAGGCTATCAATTCGTCCGCTTGCGGATTATCTTCAAAAGACCTTGCCGGCAACCGCCAAAAGTCACAGTGTCCGCAGGGCCGCCTCGATCGACGCCTGACTCGCCGGGACGAGCGGGAGCCGTACGGCGGCGGTGGGAATGCGGCCCCGCGCGTGCAGGACGCCCTTCAGGACGGTCGGGTTGGGCTCCGCGAACATGGCCGCCGACATGAGCGACAGACGGTGACCGAGGGCACGGGCGTGCTCGACGTCTCCGGCCCGCCACGCCTGGACGAGCTCGGCGAATTCGCCGGTGCGCAGGTGGGCGGAGGCGAGGATGCCGCCGGAGGCGCCCAGGGCGAGCAGTGCGGACAGGAACGGGTCGTCCCCGGCCAGCACCGCGAAGTCCTCCGGCGGATCGGCAAGCAGGGCGACCGTGTCGAGGTCGACGCCGCCGACCGCGTGCTTGACCCCGGCCACCATGGGCAGCTCGCCCAGCCGCCGCAGCGTGGCCGCGCCCACCGACTGCCCGTCCGGTAGGGGATGTTGTAGACGACCAGCGGCACCGGGGTCTGCTCGGCCAGCGCGGTGAAGTGGGCGAGCACGCCGGCCTCGGACGGGCGGACGAACGCCGGAACCGTCACCAGCGCCGCGTCCGCCTCCCCCTTGAGGGCGCGCAGCGCCTCGGCCGTGCTCCGCGTGTCGGCCGACCCCGCGCCGACGGTGAGCGTGGCGCCCCGTTCGCGGCAGACGCGGCCACAGGTCTCGATCACCGCGCGCCGTTCCTCCTCGGCCAGCGTGGCGACCTCCGCGGTGGTGCCGAGCGCGACGAGCCCGGACGCGCCGTCGTCGAGCACCGCGTGGGCCAGGTCTTCGAGCGCCTCGAACGCGATCTCGCCGTCCTCGGCGAACGGGGTGATCAGCGGGACATGGATGCCGGAAAGAGTCATACCGCGATCCTTCCGGCGAGCGACCATGTAGGTCCAGTTCGCCTTTCTGTCGAAACCGTTAAGCTGAACTGATGCTCGATGTCCGCAGACCCCTTTGCACTGATGCTTGACGTACGCAGGCTCCGCCTGCTTCGTGAGCTCGCCTACCGGGGCACGATCGCCGCGGTGGCCGAGGCGCTGACGTTCACCCCCTCGGCCGTCTCCCAGCAGCTCGCCGCGCTGGAACGCGAAGCGGGGGTCGCCCTGCTGGAGCGCACCGGACGCCGGGTCGTGCTCACCCCCGCCGGGGTGGCGCTGGTGCGGCACGCGGAGGCCGTGCTCGAACGGCTGGAGCAGGCGGCGGCGGAACTCGCCGCGGCCAGGACCGACCTGTCCGGAACCAACCTGGCCGGGACCGTGCGGATCGGCGCCTTTCCCACGGCGACCCGCGCCATCCTCCCCTCGGCCCTGGCGGCGCTCGCCCGCAGTCACCCGGGCCTGGATCCGATGGTGGACGAGGTCGACCCGGCCGAGGTCGCGCCGCGCCTGCGCGCCGGTGAGCTCGACGTGGCCCTTGTACACGAGTACGACTTCGTCCCGGCCGAGCCCGACCTCGCCCTGGACGCCGTCCCTCTCCTCGACGAACCCATGTACCTGGCCACCATCCGCCCAGTCACCGGAGAGGGGGACGCGGCCACGCTCCTCGCCTGCCGCGACGCGCCGTGGATCGTCTCCACTCCGGGCACGCTCTGCCACGCGATGACCGTGCGCGCCTGCCAGGCGGCCGGTTTCTCCCCTCGCGTACGCCACCACATCGACGACTTCGCCACGGTCCTCGCGATGGTCGCCATCGGGCAGGGCGTGGCGCTCGTGCCGGAACTGGGAGCCGCCGACCCGCCCGGAGGCGTCACGCTGACCGCGCTGTCCATGCGCCGCCGCACCCGCGTCGCCTTCCGCCGGGGCGCCGGCGGTCACCCCGCCGTCGTCGCCCTGATCGCGGTCCTGCGTTCTGCCGTCGAATAGGACTCAGAAGACCGGGATGATGTCCTCCGGGTCGATGACGTCGACGTTCACGCCGTCGATGTCGAGTTCGGGGATCGCGGGGAACTCGATCCCCCACCGCTCGACGATCGCGCGTACGCGGGCCATCGCCAGCCGCCAGTTGTCGGCCTGCTCCTCGTACGACAGCACGCCGAGGCCGCCCTCCCGCGCGTGGTCCATCAGCACCCGATGGTTGTGCAGGAAGTACGGCGGGAGCTCCCAGAACCCCTCGGGCGGCTCCCACAGGATCATCGACAGGAACACGAACCCGGCGCGCAACTGCCGCGTGATCAGGCCGCGTACGTCGTCGGTGAGGCCGGGCCACTCGTTCTCCAGGATCGTCATGCAGATCTGGAGGTGCCGCGACTCGTCCCGGCCGATCTTGTGGAACATGTCCGAGAACAGCGGGTGCTCGGTGCCCGAGGCCATTCCCCGGAACAGCGTCGAGGCCGCCATCTCCCCCATCATGAAGCTCGTGAACAGCACGGCGAGCGAGTACTTGCCCACGGCCGCGTTGTAGCCGTTCCAGTAGCGCCCGCCATTGTGGTAGAGCCAGCCGATGTTGTTGTGCGCCGCGCGCTCCAGGTCGGTGGAGGGCTGCCAGTCGAGGGGACCTCCCGGCCACAGCCGCGCGATCGTACGCTGACAGCACTCCTCGTGGTTCATCTCGTCACGGGTGATCGAGAAGAAGCACTTGCGGACGGGATCCTCCTCGTGCTTCTCGAACGCCTGGATTGTGGCGCGGGCGAAGACCGCCGGCCCCGAGGCGTCGAAGTTGGCCAGCACGGAGAACCAGTACATGATCCCCAGCCGCTGCTCGGCCGTGAAGTCCCCGGGGTCGAGCAGGTCCCACGGCAGGTCGGCGGGGTTCCAGACCATGCGCTTGGACTTCTCGTAGATCGCCGCGAGCTTCTCGGTCTCCACCCGCCACTCCATCGGGTAGATGTTGGGCTGCGGGATCTCGGGAGCCGGCCAGAAGCCACCCTCAGGAACCACGACGTCCGACATCGCCTCACCATCCCGCGTGCGTGTGACCCGCCTCACCTTGTAACACCGTCAGCCTCATCCTGCGCCGTGCCGTCACACCAATCAAGTGCCCACACCGCGCCGCCCGCGGCTGGCTTGCGTGACCGCCACGCACACGAGCACGGCCAGGGCCGCCGTGATCGTCGCGACGCCGATCTCCTCGTGCAGCAGCAGCCAGGCCCACACCAGCGTGATCAGCGGCTGGGCGAGCTGGATCTGCCCGGCACGGGCGATCCCGCCCATCGCGAGCCCGGCGTACCACGGGATGAAGCCGAGGAACATCGACACCAGCCCGACGTACGCGAACCCGGCCAGCGACTCGGGCGAAGGCTCCATGGGCGTGGTGACCGCCAGCACCGCCGTCACGGGCACGGTGAGCGGGGCCGCGAGCACCAGGGCGTACGAGATGACCCGCCAGCCGGGCGTCTCCCTGGCCAGGCGCCCGCCCTCGGTGTAGCCGACGGCGGCCGACAGCAGGGCGAGCACGAGCAGCACGTCGGCCCCGGCGAAGCGGCCGGTCCCCCGGGTCAGCGTGAACACGGTGATCGACAGCGCGCCGGCCGCGCAGGCCACCCAGAACAGGGGTCTCGGCCGCTCCCCCGCCCGCAGCACGGCGAACGCGGCCGTGGCGGCCGGGAGCAGGCCGATGACGACGGCCGAGTGGGCCGTGCTCGCGCCGCCGTCCAGGGCCAGGCCGCTGAACAGCGGGAAGCCGAGGACCACGCCCAGCGCGATCATCGCGTACGACCGCAGGTGGGCGCGGGGCGGCAGGAGCGGCGCCCCTGCGGCCTTGAGGCAGATCACCGCGGCGAGCGCCGCGAGCGCCGCGCGCCCGATCGCGACCAGGTACGGATCGAACCCCCGCATCGCGAACACGGTCGCGGGAAACGACCCCGAGAACGACAGGACACCCGCGCCCGCCAGGAGGCTGCCCCGCCATGCCAGGCGGCGAGGGGCATCCGCGGCGGGGGTGTCCGCTATCGGGAGGATGTCGATAGCGCTATCGTCAGCTTTCATGCACGACGATAGCAGTATCGCCCGTCTCGCCGCGATACTCCGGGAGGAGACGGAACGGTCGCGGCCGGGCGAACGCCTGCCGTCCAGCAGGGAGATCATGCGCCGCCACGGCGTGGGCCCGGTGACGGTCTCGCGGGCGATCGCGCAGCTCGCGGCGGAGGGGCGCGTCGTCACCCGTCCCGGCGCGGGCGTGTTCGTGGCCCCGGCCCGGCGGCCGGTCGCGGAGACGCCCGACCTGTCGTGGCAGACCGTGGCCCTGGGCGACCGGGTGGTGGACGACTCGGCGACGGCGAGCCTGCTGGCCCAGCCGCCCGACGGCGTCGTGCCGCTCACCGGCGGCTATCTCAACCCCGAGTTGCGCCCGGTGAAGGCGCTGGCCGCGGCGGCGGCGAGAGCCGTACGCCGGCCGGAGACGTGGAGCATGCCCCCGCTGAACGGCCTGCCGGAGCTGCGCCGGTGGTTCGCCACCGAGGTCGGCGGCGCGGTGACGCAGAACGACGTGCTCGTGGTGAGCGGCGGGCAGTCGGCGCTCACCCTCGCGTTCCGCGCGCTGGCGGCTCCCGGCTCGCCGATCCTCGTCGAGACCCCGACCTACCCGGGAGCGCTCGCGGCGGCCAGGGCGGCAGGACTGCGGGCGAGCGCGGTGCCGATCGACCGGGACGGCGTACTGCCGACCTGCTGGCGGAGGCGTTCGCGATGACGGGGGCGCGGGTGTTCTACTGCCAGCCGACCCTGCACAACCCCACGGGGGCGACGCTGACCCGCGAGCGCAGGGAGCAGGTGCTCGCCGTGGCCCGGGCGGCGGGGGCGTTCGTGATCGAGGACGACTACTCGCGATATCTGGCCACAGGACCCGTCCCGCCGCCCATGGTGGCCATGGACGCCCACGGCACGGTGGTCCACATCCTGTCGCTGAGCAAGATCACCTCACCCAGTCTGCGGGTGGCGGGCCTGACCGCGCGGGGCCCGGCCGCCCACCGGCTGCGGGCCTGCCAGGTGGTGGAGTCGTTCTTCGTCGCCCGGCCCCTGCAGGAGACGGCCGTCGAGTTCGTCGGCTCCACCGCCTGGCGGCGCCACCTCGGCACCGTCCGCCAGGAGATCGGCGTACGGCAGGCCGCGCTGCTGGCGGGGCTCGCCCGCCACGCGCCCGCCGCCGAGGTGCACCTGGCGCCTCCCGGCGGCCTGCACGTCTGGGTACGGCTGCCGCCCGGCGCCGACGAGGCGGAGGTGGCCGAGGCGGCCCAGGCGCGGGGCGTGCTGGTGAGCCCGGGGCGCATCTACTACCCCTCCGAGCCCCCGGGGCCGCGGCTGCGGCTGACCCACACGGCCACGACCGGCCTGGCCGAGCTGGAAGAGGGCATCCGCCGCCTCGCTCCGATCCTGTCCCGTCAGTCACATGAGTCCCAGCAGTGAACCTTCGCCCCGGTTGAACCGTCTTTCCTCTGTCGCCCTTCATCCCCCCTTCACAGAGGAGACATTGTGCGCATCCGTTCACTGCTGATCGCGTTATGCGCCGTGCTCGCGTCAGCCGGCCTGCTCGCCGTCCCGTTCGCCGCCGAGGCCGCCTCCGCCGGGGCCTCCTCCGCCTCGGCGGGCTGTTACCGCCAGGTCGGGGATCACTGGGAATGCGTCACTCCCGGCGCGTTCTGCCCGGCGGCGGCCCACGGCAGGAACGGAACCTCGGAGGACGGCGACTCCTACCGGTGTGTGCAGGACGGCTCCTCCTGGCGGTGGAAGCCGGCCGGCTCGTCGGGCGGCTCGGCACCGGAGCCGACGGCCAAGCCGACCCCCAAGCCGACACCGACTTCGAAGCCCACACCGACCCCCAAGCCCACGGCGACTTCGAAGCCGACGGGGGCGAAGTGCTCCCGGAGCTACCTGCCGCTGCCGGACCCGAAGTGCCAGCCGGGGGCGCGTAACCCCGCCGTCACCCAGGAGACGATCAAGTCGACGATCTGCGCGCCCGGCTACGGTAGGAAGGTGGCGCCTCCGGCGAGCTACACCAACGCCCTGCGCGTCACGCAGATCGCCCAGTACGGCTACGCGGACAGGAAGCCGTCGCACTACAAGGAGGACCACCTCATCCCGCTGTCCCTGGGCGGGTCGCCGAAGAGCGTGAAGAACCTGTGGCCCCAGCCGGTTCTCGCGGGCAAGGGGAAGACCCCGGCCGACAAGGACGCGGTCGAGCTCACTCTGTGGCGGGCCGTGTGCCACGGCGAGGTGCCGCTCGCCAAGGCGCAGCAGGCTGTCGCCAAGAACTGGCGGACCGCCGTGCGGCGGCTCGGACTCTAGGCCTCGGATCCAACACCAGCGAAACACTTGCGATGGTGTTGGTATTTCGCGACCTCCGACTGTCGTACAGTGGTCACGAGGGGTGATCGATCATGACGGGCCCGGCGGAGCAGCTCCGCGACTTCGTGAACACCTACGACGTCGAGGGAGACGCCGACGAGCTGGCCTCGCCGGCCGAGCTGTCCGTCTGGCTGCGCGAACGCGGGCTGATCGGCGACGACGACCGCGCCGCCGACGAGGACCTCGCGGTGGCGACCCAGCTGCGCGAAGGACTGCGGGCCGCGCTGCGCCGCAACCACGACGGGGGTCCGTACGAGGTTCCGGAGGGGCTGGACGCGGCGCTGGCGGGACTGCCGGTTCGCGTGACGCTCTCGGCGGGGACGCCGGCGCTCGAGCCCGTGGGGTCCGGAGTGGCGGGCGGGCTCGCGCGGCTCGCCGCGCTGATCCCGGCCGCCCACGCCGACGGCACCTGGCCACGGCTGAAGGTCTGCGCCGAGAGCACCTGTCAATGGGCGTTCATCGACTCCTCGAAAAACCGGTCTCGCTCCTGGTGCTCCATGCGCGTCTGCGGAAACCGCACAAAAACCCGGGCATATCGGGCACGACGCCAGGCGGAAGGTACGCCGAGGCCCTCCTGACCAGTACGGTGTTACAGGCTAAGAAAGGAGCCCGCCGAATGGGTGTTAGAGCTGCCCGCCTCGAGGACGTCGACGCGGTGACCAGCACCCAGATCCGGGCGTGGAAGGCGGTTTATCGCGACTTCCTGCCACCGATCCCGTTGGAGCAGATGACTGGGCCGGCGGCGGAGAAGATGTGGCGCCGCCAGTGGGAGGAGGCGATCCTCTCGCCGCCCACGCCGCGTCACCGCCTGCTCGTCGCCGTCGAGCGGGTGGTGCCCGACACCGACGCGTTCACCGCGCTCGGCCCCGGCGGCATCCTGGCGACCGCGGCGCAGCGTGCCTCCGACCGGGTCGTGGGGCTGGCGTCGCACGGACCCGCCGAGGACCCCGATCTTCACCCGGCCACGACGGCCGAGTTGATGACGTTGCTCGTCGATCCCAACCACATCAGGCGCGGACACGGCAGCAGGCTGCTCAACGCGACCGTCGACCATCTGCGCGAGGACGGCTACAACACGGTCGTCACCTGGGTCTTCGCCGACAACCACCCGATGATCGGCTTCCTGGAGTCGGCCGGCTGGGGCGAGGACGAGGCCGAGCGCGTCCTCGACATGGGCCGCCCGATCAGGATGATCCGCCTCACCACCGACATCAGCTGAGTCCGCACCGGACCACGATCCACGCCTCCCTTCCCGCCCGTCCGTACGGCTTTCGCCCCCGGCGGTGTCGCCTCCGCCAACCCCGCTGTCACGAGAAGACGGGGGATTGGCCAAACTAGGTACGCCTTCACCGGCTACGCACAGGTAGGAAAAGGGAGTCACGTGGCCACCCCAGCTCAATGGTTAGCGGGCGCACGCCCCCGTACGCTGCCCGCCGCCGTCGTCCCGGTCGCCGTCGGCACCGGAGCCGCCGTCGCGGAGGACGGCGCGGTCTGGTGGCGAGCGCTGCTCGCGCTGTTCGTCGCGCTGGCGCTGCAGGTCGGCGTCAACTACGCCAACGACTACAGCGACGGCGTGAAGGGCACCGACAAGGACCGGGTGGGGCCCCTGCGGCTGGTCGGCTCGGGCGTCGCGGCCCCGAAGCAGGTGCTCGCGGCCGCCCTCGGCTGCTTCCTCGCCGCCGCCGTCGCCGGGCTCGTCCTGGTGGTGGCCACCCGCGCCTGGTGGCTGCTGCTCGTCGGCCTCGCGTCGATCCTGGCCGCCTGGTTCTACACCGGAGGCTCCCGCCCGTACGGCTACCGCGCGCTCGGGGAGATCTCGGTCTTCGTGTTCTTCGGCCTCGTGGCCGTCGCCGGGACGACGTACGTCCAGGTGGAGCGGCTGACCTGGCTCTCGCTGGCCGCGGCCGTGCCCGTCGGGCTGCTGGCCTGCGCGCTGCTCATGGTCAACAACCTCCGCGACATCGTGACCGACGGCCCCTCCGGCAAGCGCACGCTCGCCGTGGTGCTGGGTGACAGCCGCACGCGCCTGGCCTACTCGGCGACCCTGGTGCTGCCCTTCGTGTTCGCGCTCGCCCTGGTGCCGGTGCGGCCCTTCGCCGCGCTGACCGTGCTGGCGCTCCCCCTCGTGGTGGCCCCGATCAGGACGGTCCGCTCGGGGGCGACCGGTCCCGCGCTGATCGCGACGCTCCAGCAGACCGGCCGCCTGCAACTCGTCTTCGGCGCCCTGTTCACCCTCGGCCTGGCCCTGTTCTGACCGGCGTCCGTCCTACCGTGAGCGGACACTGTTCACCGTGTAGTCGCGGAGGGTGATGTTCTCGGCGGTCTTCCGGGCGATCTTGGCGGCCATGTTCTTTCCCGGCAGGTAGGGCATGACCTTGTAGTAGCGGTTGAGGACCGAGGCCAGGAAGCGGCTGCCGGGGACCATGAGCTTGGCCACGCCGTCGCCCATCTTCTGGCAGCCCTCCGCGTACGCGCGCATCTCCCGCTCGTAGGCCGCGAACGCGACACGGTGGTCGCCGTGCGCGGCGGCCAGTTCGCCCGCCAGGACGTACGCGCCGACCAGGGCGAGGCCGGACCCCATGCCGGACAGGGAGGACGGGCAGTAGGCGGCGTCGCCGACCAGGGCCACCCGCCCTCGCGTCCAGGCGTCCATGCGGACCTGGCCGACCGAGTCGAAGTAGAAGTCCGGCGCCAAGCGCATGTCCCGCAGCAGCCGATCGCTCTGCCAGCCGTTGCCGGCGAACTGCTCGGCGAGGACGGCCTGCTGCCGGGCCACGTCACGGCGATCCAGGTCGAGGATCGGCGAGCCGAAGTAGAAGACGGCCTTGGCCTCGGTGTTGTGGCGCGCGCTGTACATCGCCACCAGCCTGTTGGCGGTGCGGTAGGCGTGTCCGATGTGGTCGAGGCCGAGGTGGTTGGCGGTGGTGAAGATCGCGCAGTAGAGGCCCAGGTGCCTGACGTAGTCCTCCTCAGGTCCGAAGGCCAGGCGGCGGGTGGTCGAATGCAGGCCGTCGGCGCCCAGACCCAGGTCGAACCGGGCGCGGCGTGCCGCGCTCGAAGGTGACGGTCACCCCGTCGGCGTCCTCGGTGAGCGAGGTGATGGAGTCGCCGAAGACATACTCGGTGTGCTCCTTGGTGGCGTCGTAGAGGATGCGGGCCAGGTCGCCGCGGAGGATCTCGACGTCTCCGGCGAACAGGTCGGCGGGCAGCTTGGCCAGCGGCTTTCCGGCGCTGTTGACATACCACATGGAGCCCATGCCGGTGCGGGCGCGTTCGATGTCGTCCAGGATGCCCATCCGGCGCAGGATCGACAGGTGCGCCTCACCCCGGAAGTCGACGGCGTAGCCGCCGTCGCGCAGGGCGGGAGCGCGCTCCACGATGGTCGGGGTGAAGCCGTGGCGGTGGAGCCAGTAGGCGAGGACGGGGCCGGCGACGGAGGCGCCGGAGATCAGCACGCTGCGGTTGGTCGTTGCGTTGTTCGTTGCGTTGTTCATGGCAGAGAGCCTGCCGGGGAGGGCTCACCGGAGCCTCACCGCCCGCTCACCGCCTCTGCCAGGGCATCGGAAAGGGCACCCGGAAGCCCCAGCAGGCGCAGCGCGTCCGGGGTCGAGCCGCCTGCCGCCGCGGCCTCGGCGGCCTCCCGGTAGCGTGTCCGGGCAGTGGCCTGGTCACCGCGCGCTTCGGCGACCCGGCCCAGCCCGGCGAGCGTGCGCACCCGGTTGCCGAGGCTTCTGATCCAGTGCGGATCCAGCCGTTGCGCGGCCTCGGCGTACAGCCGTTCCGCCTCGTCCAGGTCGCCCTCCCCCAGGGCGATGTCGCCGAGCCCGCGCAGAGCCGCCCCCAGGCAGGTGGTGCTGCCGGCGCGGCGGGCCAGATCGGCGGCTTTCGCATAGTCGGCACGGGCCGCCTCCGCGTCGCCGGCGGCGGCGAGGTAGTCGGCCCGGTTGACCAGCAGGTCGGCGGCGTCCTCCTGAGCGCCGAGCCGGCCGGTCAGGGTGAGGGCCTCATCGGTCAGCGCGATCGCCCGCGCGTGGTCGCCGCGCCCGCCCGCGAGCCCGGCGAGCATGTCCAGGGCCAGTGCGGTGCCCCATCGGTCGCCCAGGACGCGGAACTCCTCGGCGGCCGTGCCGAAGTCCCGCGCCGCCGCTTCGACGCCCCTCACACCCAGGGTGCCGAAGCCCGACACGTATCGGGCGACGGCGCGCGCCCACGGCTCGGGACAGTCGTGCTGGGCCGTCAGGAGCGTGAACGCGGCCTCTGGGTCGCTTTCGCCGGCGTTCCGCAGCATCCACAGCAGCAGGGCCGCAGGGTGACGGCCCGCCCGGTCGCCGGGCCAGGCGGCGGCCAGCGCCCTCCCCGCAGTCGCCCGATGGCGTCGCCACGTCTCGCGGTCGGACGAGGCGAGCAGCACGGTTGTCGCGTACTCCTCGCCGAGGCCGGGAGGGGGCTGGTCGCCGATCGCGTCGAGCAGCCTGATCGCGTACGGCGCGGCCGCGGCCGACGCGCCCCGGATCCACAGGTAAGTCGAGGCCGAGGCGAGCAGTTCCAGGGCCGTCGCGGCATCCTGAGCCTCGACCGCCCAGCGCACGGCGGCCAGCAGGTTCTCGTGCTCGGCGACGACGATCGGCAGCCATTCCAGTTGCCCGGCTCGCCGCAGATGCGGATCGGCGGTGCGCACCAGTTCCAGGACGTGCCGGGCGTGGGCGCGCCGTGTGGAGTCGTTCTCGCCCGCTTCGTCGAGCCGCTCGGCGCCGTAGGCGCGGATCGTCTCCAGCATCCGGTAACGGCCGTGGGAGACCTCCAGGAGCGACTTGTCGACCAGCGATTCCAACGTTTCGGCGTCCGTGCCGCACACCCGCCGCGCCGACTCCGCCGTCGCGCTCCCGGCGAAGACGGTGAACCGCCGTGCGGCTCGTCGCTCGGGTTCGGTGAGCAGGTCCCAGCTCCACGCGACCACCGAGCGCAGCGTCCGGTGCCGGCCGTCGGCCGGGCGGCTGCCGCGGGCCGCGACCCCGAGCCGGTCGTTCAGCCGTCCCTCGAGTTCGCCGAGGTCCAGCGCGCGCAGCCGCGCCGCCGCGAGTTCGATGGCCAGCGGCAGGTCGTCCAGGGCCGCGCAGATTCGCCGTACGCGCCGAGGGTCGGCGGCGAAGCCGCGCCACACCGCGCGGGCGCGGTCGGTGAACAGCCGCACCGCCGCGTCGCCGTCGAGCGGGCGCACCTGGTGGAGGTGTTCGCCGATGACACCCAGCGGTTCGCGGCTGGTGGCCAGGACCCGCAGCCGCGGGCAGGCCGCCAGCAGCCGCGCCGCCAGCGCGGCCGTTTCCTCGATCAGGTGCTCGCAGTTGTCCAGCACGAGCAGGAGCACCCGGTGGGACAGCGCCGCGATCAGGCGGTCGACCGGCGTCTGCGGGCCGTCCCCCACCTGCAGCCCGCGCTCGCGCAGGCCGAGCGCGCCGAGCAGCGCCGGTGCCAGCCCTGCCCCGTCGCCCAGCGCGGCCAGCTCCACGAAGCACACCTCGTCGACCGCCGCCCCT
Source organism: Microbispora sp. GKU 823 (assembly GCF_002027145.1). NCBI lineage: Bacteria > Bacillati > Actinomycetota > Actinomycetes > Streptosporangiales > Streptosporangiaceae > Microbispora > Microbispora sp. GKU 823. The sequence continues at coordinate 70,448 of NZ_MWJN01000033.1, forward strand.
GCCGACTCGACCGCCACCTCGACCGACAGCCGGGTCTTTCCGACGCCCCCGGGACCGAGCAACGTGACCAGCCGGGCCACCCGAAGCAGGCCGGCGACCTCGGCCACCTCCTCGTCGCGGCCGACGAAGGAGGTCAGCTGGGCGGGCGGCGCGGACGGCGACGGCGAAGAATCGGCGCTCAGCAACTCCCGGTGCAGCGCGACCAGCTCGGCCGAAGGATCGGCGCCCAGTTCCTCCGCCAGGTGCCGCCTGGTCTCCTCGAACACGACCAGCGCCTCGGCCTGCCCGCCCTCCGCGGACAACGCGCGCATCAGCAACCCGGCCGGCCGTTCCCTGAGCGGATGGCGGCCGACCAGCTCGCGCAGCTCCGGAACCACGCTGCGGTGCTCGCCGAGCCGCAGTTCGCCCTCGATCCGGTCTTCCATCGCCGCCAGCCGCAGTTCCTCCAGCCGCGTCGCGGCGGCCCTGGCCGTCTCGCTCTCGGCGAGCTCGGCCAGCGCGGGCCCGCGCCACAGGTCCAGCGCCTCGCGCAGCAGCGTGACCGCTCGTTCCGTCTCACCGTCGCGCAACGCCGTACGGCCCTGCCCGGCCAGCCACTCGAACCGGCAGGCGTCCACGTCGTCGTCCGCGACCACGATCCGGTATCCCGGTCCGCTCCGCTCGATCGCGGCCGCCGGCCCCAGCGCGGCGCGCAGCCGGGACACCTGCGACTGCAGCGCGTGCGCCGACAGCACGCCGTCAGGATCGATCTCCTCGGTCAACCGGTCGGACGGCACGACCTGACCGGGGCGGATCAGCAGCAGCGCCAGCAGCGCACGCCGCGCCGGTCCGCCCAGCGGAACCTCGGTCCCGTCTTCGCGCCACGCCCGGGTCTCGCCGAGGATTCCGAACCGCATACCCGCGATTATCCCGCGATGTCCCCCGGTGGCCCGCCGACGATGAGAACGGCGATCACGCGGGCACGATGGGCCCCCGCGGCCTCCTGCGATCCGGTAAGGAGGTCGTATGACCGTCATAGGGTTGCGGCCGGCGACACAGACCGACAGCGAGTTCTGCTTCCGGCTGCACAAGGCAGCCCTGGGCGAGTACGTCGCGGCGATCTGGGGCTGGGACGAGCAGGACCAGCGGGGTCATCATGCGCGCGTGTTCGACCCCGGCAACACGCGGATCGTCACCGTCGACGGCGTCGACGCCGGCATGCTCAGCGTCGACTACCGGCCCACCGAGATCTACCTCGGCCGCATCGAGATCGACCCCGCCTATCAGGGGCGCGGGATCGGCACCCACCTCATCACCGGGCTGCTGGACGAGGCCCGCCGGCGGGGTCGGGACCTGCTCCTGGACGTTCTGACGGTCAACCACCGCGCTCACGCCCTCTACCGGCGACTCGGCCTGGAGGACGTGGCGCGTCACGGCGACGGCGACATCAAGATCAGGATGCGCTACACCCCGCCGCCTCGGTGATCGGAAACGCGGCGCGACTACTGCAGGTCGAGAAGGCGCTCCAGGCCCACGGTGAGGCCGTCGAGCCCCTGCACACGGCGTACGCCCAGCAGGACGCCCGGCGTGAACGACGCCCGGTTCATCGTGTCGTGCCGGATCGTGAGGGTCTCCCCCTCGCCGCCCAGGATGACCTCCTGGTGGGCGATCAGCCCGGCGAGCCGTACGGCATGCACGTGGACGCCGTCGACGTCCGCGCCCCTGGCGCCGTCGAGCGCGGTCGTGGTCGCGTCGGGAGAGGGGCCGAGCCCCGCCTCGCGCCGCGCCCGCGCCACCAGTTCCGCCGTACGGCGGGCGGTGCCGGAGGGGGCGTCGGCCTTGTGCGGGTGGTGCAGTTCGACGATCTCGACCGACTCGAAGTGCTTGGCCGCCTTGGCGGCGAAGTGCATCATCAGCACGGCCGCGATGCCGAAGTTGGGGGCGATGAGCGAGTTCGTGCCGGGATTGGCGGCCAGCCAGCCCCGCAGGGTCTCCAGCCGTCCGGCGTCGAAACCGGTCGTGCCCACGACGGTGTGGATGCCGCGGGAGACACACCATTCGAGGTTGCCCATGACGACGTCGGGGTGGGTGAAGTCCACCACCACCTCGGCGCCGGTCAGCGCGTCGAGCGGGTCGCCCTTGTCGACCTCCGCCACGAGCTCCAGGTCATCGGCCGCCGCGACGGCCTTGCACACTTCCACACCCACGCGCCCGCGGGCGCCCAGAACACCGACCTTAATCACGCGCCCAAGGCTATACGCGCCCGCGCCAGTGGAACGACGAGGCCGCGCCGACCCGGAAGGGCATCGGCGCGGCCTCCAACGGCACGGTCAGGCGATGGCGGAGCCGAAGTCCTTGTCGGAGTAGGGCCCGATCACCGCGAGCGTCAGCGGCCGGTTGAGGATGTCCTCGGCGACCGCGGCGATCTCCTCGGGGGTGACCGCCTCGATGCGCCCGAGCACCTCGTCGACCGTCATGAGCCGCTCGTACACGAGCTCGCTCTTGCCGATCCTGGACATGCGCGACCCGGTGTCCTCCAGGCCGAGCACCAGCCCGCCGCGCATCTGGCCCTTGCCGCGGGCGATCTCCTCGGGGGTGATGCCCTCGGCCACGACCCTGGCGACCTCGTCGCGGCAGATCTTCAGCACGTCGTCCACCTTCGAGGGCAGGCAGCCCACGTAGATGCCGAACTGGCCGGTGTCGGCGTACTGTGAGGTGTAGCTGTAGGCGCTGTAGGCCAGGCCGCGCTTCTCCCGGATCTCCTGGAACAGGCGCGACGACATACCGCCGCCGAGCGCGGCGTTCAGGACGCCGAGGGCGAAGCGCCGGTCGTCGTTGCGGTGGAAGGCGGTCATGCCGAGGACCAGGTTGGCCTGCTCGGTGGGCCGGTCGAGCACCCGGACGCCGGTCCGGACGTCCACACCGGGGCCGCCGATGCGCGGGGGCGCGGGCGCGGCGGAGCCGCCCAGCGCGCCCGCCCGCTCGTACGCCGCCGCGACCAGCGCGACCACCCGCTCGTGGTCCACGTTGCCCGCGACCGACACGACCGTGCGGGGCGGCACGTAGAACCGCTGGTAGTACTCGCGGATGCGGTCACGGGTGAGCGCGTTGATCGACTCCTCGTTGCCGAGGATCGGGCGGCCGATCGGCGTGTCGCCGTACAGCTCGGCGGAGAACTGCTCGTGCACCACGTCGGAGGGATCGTCGTCGTGCATGGCGATCTCCTCAAGGATCACGCCGCGCTCCGACTCCACGTCCTCCTCGGTGATCAGCGAGGAGGTCACCACGTCGGCGAGCACGTCGATCGCCAGCGGCAGGTCCTCGTCGAGCACCCGGGCGTAGTAGCAGGTGTACTCCTTGGCGGTGAACGCGTTGATCTCACCGCCGATGCCCTCGATCGACGCCGAGATCTCCATGGCGTCGCGCGTGGGCGTGCCCTTGAAGAGCAGGTGCTCCAGGAAGTGCGTGGCCCCCATGTGCTCGGGGGCCTCGTCCCGCGACCCGATGCCCACCCACAGGCCGACCGCCACACTGCGTACGGTCGGCATCGTCTCGGTCACGACCCGCAGGCCGCCGGGAAGGACGGTGCGGCGGATGACCCCCGCGCCGTCCTTGCCCGGGAACAGCGTCTCGGTCGTCACGAGTTGCGCTCGTCCCGGCCGCCACGGGTGCGGCTGCGGCTGCGGCGCGGAGTCCGCGGCTGCTCCTCCTCCTCCGCCGGCGCGGCGGCGGCCTCCGCCGGAGCGGGCGCGGCCTCGCCGTTCTCGGCCGCGGCGGCCTTCTCGGCGGCCTCCTTCTCGACCACCTCGACCGGGACCAGCGAGAGCTTGCCACGCGAGTCGATCTCGGCGATCTCCACCTGGATCTTCTCGCCGACGTTCATGACGTCCTCGACGTTCTCGATCCGGCGGCCGCCGTGCAGCTTGCGGATCTGCGAGACGTGCAGCAGGCCGTCCTTGCCCGGCAGCAGCGAGACGAACGCGCCGAAGGCGGCGATCTTGACGACCGTGCCCAGGTAACGCTCGCCGACCTCCGGCATGTGCGGGTTCGCGATGCCGTTGATCAGCGTACGCGCGGCCTCGGCGGACGGGCCGTCGGTGGCGCCGATGTAGATCGTGCCGTCGTCCTCGATGGTGATCTCGGCGCCCGTGTCGTCCTGGATCTGGTTGATCATCTTGCCCTTGGGGCCGATGACCTCGCCGATCTTGTCGACCGGGACCTTGATCGTGATGATGCGCGGCGCGGTCGGGTTCATCTCCGCCGGGCTGTCGATGGCCTCCTGCATCACGTCGAGGATCGCCAGCCTGGCGCCCCTCGCCTGCTTCAGCGCGGCGGCGAGCACGTGGGCCGGGATGCCGTCCAGCTTGGTGTCGAGCTGGAGCGCGGTGATCAGGTCCTTGGTGCCGGCGACCTTGAAGTCCATGTCGCCCATGGCGTCCTCGGCGCCGAGGATGTCGGTCAGCGTGACGTAGGTGTCGCCCTCGCCGATGAGGCCCATCGCGATGCCGGCGACCATCTCCTTGAGCGGGACGCCCGCGTCGAGCAGGGCCATCGTGGAGGCGCAGACCGACCCCATGGAGGTCGAGCCGTTCGACCCGATCGCCTCCGACACCTGGCGGATGGCGTACGGGAACTCCTCGCGCGACGGCAGCACGGGGATCAGCGCCCGCTCGGCCAGCGCGCCGTGGCCGATCTCGCGGCGCTTCGGCGAGCCGACGCGGCCCGTCTCGCCCGTGGAGTACGGCGGGAAGTTGTAGTTGTGCATGTAGCGCTTGGTCCGCTCGGGATTGAGCGTGTCGATCATCTGCTCCATGCGCAGCATGTTCAGCGTCGTGACGCCGAGGATCTGCGTCTCACCCCGCTCGAACAGGGCCGACCCGTGCACCCGCGGCACCACGTGGACCTCGGCGTTGAGCTGCCGGATGTCCTTCGGGCCACGGCCGTCGATGCGGACGCCCTCGTTGATGACGCGCTCGCGCATCAGCTTCTTGGTGAGCGACCGGAACGCGGCGCCGATCTCCTTCTCGCGGCCCTCGAAGTCGGGCAGCAGCTTCTCCGCCGCCAGCATCTTGACGCGCTCGATCTCCAGCTCGCGCTCCTGCTTGCCCGCGATCGTCAGCGCCGAGGCGAGCTCGCTCTTGACGGCGGCGGTCACGGCCTCCAGGGCGTCGTCCTGATAGTCGAGGAAGATCGGATACTCGGCGGTCGGCTTGGCGGCGACCTCGGCCAGCTTCGACTGGGCCTCGCAGAGCACCTTGATGAACGGCTTGGCGGCCTCCAGGCCCTGGGCCACGGCCTCCTCGGTCGGGGCGACCGCGCCCTCGGCGACCAGCTTGAGCGTGTCGCGGGTCGACTCGGCCTCGACCATCATGATCGCGACGTCGCCGTCGGCCAGGACGCGCCCGGCGACGACCATGTCGAACGTGGCGCGCTCCAGCTCGGTGTGGGTCGGGAACGCCACCCACTGGCCGTCGATCAGCGCGACGCGCACGCCGCCGATCGGCCCGGAGAACGGCAGCCCCGCGAGCTGCGTGGACATGCTCGCGGCGTTGATCGCGATCACGTCGTACAGGTGCTCGGGGTGCAGGGCCATGACCGTCGCGACGATCTGGATCTCGTTGCGCAGGCCCTTCACGAACGACGGGCGCAGCGGCCGGTCGATGAGGCGGCAGGTGAGGATCGCGTCCTCGGACGGCCTGCCCTCCCGGCGGAAGAACGAGCCGGGGATGCGGCCGGCCGCGTACATCCGCTCCTCGACGTCGACCGTCAGCGGGAAGAAGTCCAAGTTCTCCTTGGGATGCTTGGACGCGGTGGTCGCGGACAGGATCATCGTCTCGTTGTCCAGGTACGCGACGGCGCTGCCCGCCGCCTGCCGGGCCAGCCGCCCGGTCTCGAACCTGATCGTGCGCGTGCCGAAGGGACCGTTGTCGATAACGGCCTCTGTGCTGTGGACACCCTCCACGGGGGACCTCCTCTTCGGGTCGGTCTCCCCACGTCCTCGGTCGCCGGGCTCCCCGTTCAGGTGCAGTGCCGGTCTTCGATCGAAGCGCCCGGTCCGTCCACACGGCTGTCGCCGTGCCGACCGGGGGCCACTACCGAGGACCGGCCCTCTCACGCCGCGGGATCGCGCTGCGGCTTGCTTGCGGACGCGGGGCACTGTGTCTCGGCTATTCAGTTGTCTCGGTGTTCGGTTGTTTCGCTCAGGCCATTGTGGCCGGTTATGGAAAAGGAGCGGCGAAGAATCGCCGCTCCTTCCTCACCTTATCGGCGAAGGCCCAGCCGCTCAATGAGGGAGCGGTAGCGGGTGATGTCCTTGGCCTGCAGGTACTTCAGCAGCCGGCGCCGCGGCCCACGAGCAGGAGCAGACCACGGCGGCTGTGGTGGTCGTGCTTGTGGGTCTTCAGGTGCTCGGTGAGGTCGCTGATCCGCTTGCTCAGAAGCGCGATCTGGACCTCCGGCGACCCGGTGTCACCCTCGCTGGTGCCGTACTCGCCGATGATGGCCTTGGTGGTAGCGGCGTCAAGCGACACTGCTTCTCCATTCTGGTGAAATGGCACGCGCAACGGTTCCGAGCCCGCGAACGACCGTGCGTGCCTACAGTCGCCGTGACAGGACAGCCGGGGTGGCTCACGCCACCTGAGCATGGCTGACATACAACCCTACCAGCTCGTCGGACACACCCTGTCACGACGCGCCACGCAGAAGGTTCGGAAGCGGCAGGTTCAGGAGGTGAACTCGCGGGCCCTGGCCACGTCGTCGTGCATCTGCTCGATCAGCGCCTCGATCGAGTCGAACCTGAGCGTGTCGCGCAGCCGCTCGCCGAAGTCCACGGCCACGTGCGCGCCGTACAGGTCCAGGTCGTCGCGGTCCAGCGCGTACGCCTCGACCGTGCGCTCCACCCCGTCGAACGTGGGGTTGGTCCCGATCGAGATCGCGGCCGGCCACCGCTCCCCCTCGTACGGCGAGGGGCTCTGGGTGCACTGCAGCCATCCCGCGTAGACGCCCTCGGCGGGGATGGCGGTGTGCTGCGGCGACTCGACGTTGGCGGTGGGGAAGCCGAGCGCCCGGCCGCGCTGGTGGCCGCGGACCACCACGCCCTCCACCCGGTGGGGGCGGCCCAGCAGGACGGCCGCGCCCGCGACGTCACCCACGGCCAGCCGCTCCCGGATCACCGTGGAGGAGATGGCGTCGCCGTCGCTGACCAGGGGCACGCCCTCGGCCTGGAAGTCGTACTTCTCCCCCAGCGTCCGCAGGGTCTCCAGGTCGCCCGACGCCTTGTGGCCGAAGCGGAAGTTCTCCCCCACCACGACCCCAGCCGCGTGCAGCCGGTCGACCAGAGCCGTCTGGACGAACTCGTCCGGCGACATCCGGGAGAACTCCAGCGTGAACGGCAGCACGCACACCGCGTCCACGCCCAGCGCGGAGAGCAACTCGGCCCGGCGGTCGGTGGTGGTCAGCCGCGGCGGGTGGCTGCCCGGCCGTACGACCTCGTCGGGGTGCGGGTCGAAGGTGACCGCCACGGCGGGCAGCCCCAGATCGCGGGCCATCTCCACCGCCCGGGCCACCATCCGCTGGTGACCGAGATGCACGCCGTCGAACACGCCGATCGTGACGACGGACCTGCCCCAGTCCTGCGGGACCTCGTCCAGCCCGTGCCAGCTCTGCACCTCGACCTCGCTTCTGTGTCCGATTGCCGTGCCTTCGGGTAAGGCGGCTGAGTCGCCTCGCCTGGGAAGCGCGCAGTAGACAAGACTGCCATGCCCCGCGGGGTGCCGGGGAACCAGCCCCGGCGTCAGGAGGCGAAGACCACCAGCGGCCTGGCCGTCCCGCCGCGCTCCTCGGCGAGCGCGAGCAGCGCGCCGTCCGGCCCGAAGACGCCGATCGGGCCCGGCCCGAGGCCCGCCGCGCGCAGCCTCCCGCCGTGCGCGACCAGCCGCGCCTCGTCCTCGCCCACGTCCCTGCGGGGGAAGGCCGCCGCCACCGCGTCGGCCATGGGCATGATCACGCACTCCCGGGCGAGGTCCTCGATCGTGCGCGCCGCCTCGATGCCGTACGGCCCGACCCGGGTGCGGCGCAGCCGGGTGAGGTGGCCGCCGACACCGAGCGACGCGCCGAGATCGCGGGCCAGCGCCCGGATGTAGGTGCCGCTGGAGCAGGTGATCACGGCGTCCAGGTCCACCGTCTCCGGGGTCCGCCGAATCTCCCCCACCTCGAACGCGTGGATCGTGACCGGCCGGGCGGCCAGCGCCACCTCCTCGCCCGCGCGGGCCCGCTTGTAGGCCCGCTGCCCGTCGACCTTGATGGCGCTCACCTGCGGCGGCACCTGCATGATCTCGCCGGTGAGCGCGGCGACGCCCTTGCGCACCTGCTCGTCGGCCACGTGCCCGGCGGGGGTGGCGGCGACCACCTCGCCCTCGGCGTCGTCGGTGTTCGTCGTCACGCCGAGGCGGATCGTCGCCTCGTAGACCTTCTCGGTCAGCGCGAGGTGCCCGAGGAGGCGGGTCGCCTTCTCCACCCCGATCACCAGCACCCCGGTGGCCATCGGGTCGAGCGTGCCCGCGTGGCCGACCTTGCGGGTGCCCGCGATGCCGCGCATCTTGCCGACGACGTCGTGCGACGTCCAGTCGGCCGGCTTGTCCACGATGATCAGACCGCTCGGCGGCGGAGTCCTTCTGGCTCTGGCCGTGCTCATGGCCGGCTCCCTTCCGGGGCGAGGAGGGGGCGCAGGGCGGCCATCGTGTCCGCCGCGGACAGCGCCGAGGAGAACCCGGCGGCACGCGGGTGGCCGCCGCGCCGAGCGCGGCGCAGGCGCGCGCCATGTCCACCGCGCCCTTCGACCGGGTCGAGACGTTCCAGCCGCCCTCGTCGTCCTCCTTGAGCACGACCGCGACCTCCGCCTCGTCGACCCGGCGCACGACGTCGATCACGCCTTCCACCTCGTCGTACGGCAGGCCCTCCGCGGCGCGGTCGGCCCGGGTCACGTAGGTCCACACCAGCCCCAGGCCGCCCGCGGCGTCCGGCTCCAGGGTGGCCCGCCCGAGCGCCGTGCCGAGCACCCGCAGGTACGCGAACGGCGAGCGGTCCCACAGTTCCCTGGCGATCTCCTCGGGGCGCAGCCCCGTGGCCAGCAACCGGCCGGCCATGGCGTGCGCGGCCGGAGTGGTGATGGAGTGCCTGAAGGAGCCGGTGTCGGTCACCAGACCCGCGTACAGGCAGGTGGCGACCTCCCGGTCGATCGTGAGGCCGAGCCGGTTCATGAGCTCCTCGACGACCATCGTGGTCGAGGCCGCCGCGGGATCCACGAGGTGGACCGTACCGAAGCCGGTGTTCGACACGTGGTGGTCGATCACGACGAGTTCGCCGGCCTTGCCCGCGTGGGGCGCGAGCAGGCCCAACCGCTCCATCGTGGAGGCGTCGAAGGTGATCATCAGCTCGGGCTCGGCAGGGTAGGCCGAAGGCTCCACCAGCAGGTGCTGCCCGGGCAGGAACCGCAGCAGCCGGGGCACGGCGAAGACCCGGTCGCCGAAGGACGCGACCACCTTCTTGCCCGTACGCGCGAGCGCCAGCCCGAGGCCCAGCATCGAGCCGAGGGCGTCCGCGTCCGGGGACACGTGACAGGCGAGGGCCAGCGTGCCGGCGGCGCGGATCAGTTCGGTCGCGCGCCGCCAGTCCGCCTCGCTTATGGCGCTTTCGTTCGTGGTCACCGGGCGGGGTGCCCCGCCCGGCCGGTGGGCTCGTCCTCGCCCGCCTCCTCGGCCGCCTCGGCGTCGAGGTCCTCCTCGAAGCGGTAGGGGTCGGCGTCCCCGGCGAACTGCGCGCCCTCCGCCTGGCGGGCGATCTCCGCGTCCTTCGCCTTCGCCAGCGCGAACAGGTCGTCCATGTGGCGGGCGTTGTCCGGGAGCGGGTCGTGCACGAACGTGAGGCCGGGGGTGTGCCGCAGGCCGGTCTGCCGTCCGACCTCGGACCGGATGATGCCCTTCGCGCTCTCCAGGGCGGCGGCCGTGTCGGCCCGCTCCGCCTCGGAGCCGAAAACCGTGTAGTAGACGGTCGCGTCGCTCAGGTCCGCGGTGACCCTCGCGTCGGTCACCGTCACGAACCCCAGCCGCGGATCCTTGATCCGCCGCTCCAGCATCTCCGCGACCACCTGCTGGATGCGATCGGCCAGCTTCCTGGCACGCGCTGCGTCCATGCTCACGCTCCCTCGTATCTGTACGGCTGACGCGCGGGCCCCGGCCGTCTATTCCTCGTGGTCGTTGAAGAGCCGCCGCCGCGCGGACAGCAACTCGATCTCGGGGTGGTAGGCGACCAGGCGTTCGCAGGCGTCCAGCACCTCATCGCAGTTGGCCGCGGACGCCGACACCACGGCGACGCCGATCTCGGCGCGCCGGTGCAGGTCGTGGTGGCCCGCCTCGGCGACGGCGACGGCGGGGTACTTGCGCTGGATCTCGGCGATGATCGGCCGGACCACCGACCGCTTCTGCTTCAGCGAACGGACGTCGCCGAGCAGGATGTCAAGAGTAAGAGCACCGATGAACATGGGTGTGTCACCACGTCACGGACGACCGGCCGCCGCCCCCGCGCGTGGCGGGGGCGGCGGGACGGCGCGTCAGACGCGCGGCTTCTCCTGCATCTCGAACGTCTCGATGACGTCCTCGACCTTGATGTCGCTGTAGCCGATACCGATACCGCACTCGAAGCCCTCGCGGACCTCGGTCGCGTCGTCCTTGAAGCGACGCAGCGACGAGACGGTGAGGTTGTCGGCCACCACGACGCCGTCGCGGATGAGCCGGGCCTTGCTGTTGCGGGTGATGACGCCCGAGCGGACGATCGAACCGGCGACGTTGCCGATCCGCGGGACCTTGAAGACCTCGCGGATCTCGGCGGTGCCGGTCCTGACCTCCTCGAACTCCGGCTTGAGCATGCCCTTGAGGGCCGCCTCGATCTCCTCGATCGCCTGGTAGATGACCGAGTAGTACCGGATGTCCACGCCCTCGCGCTCGGCCAGGTCGCGCGCCCGCACCTCGGGCCGCACGTTGAAGCCGATGATGACGGCGTTGTCGTCGCCCATCGCCAGGTTGACGTCGTGCTCGGTGATGGCGCCGACCGCGCGGTGGAGCACCCGCAGGCGCACCTCCTCGCCGACGTCGATCTTGAGCAGCGCGTCCTCCAGTGCCTCGACGGAACCGGAGACGTCACCCTTGATGATGAGCTTGAGCTCGTCGACCTGGCCCTTCTCGAGGTCCTTGAACAGCTCCTCGAGGGTGCGCCGGCGGCCGGACTTGGCCATGTCGGCGATCCGCTGCCTGGCCGCCCGCTGCTGGGCGATCTGACGGGCCATGCGGTCGTCGGTGACGACGATGAAGTTGTCACCGGCGCGCGGGACGGCCGTCAGACCGAGGACCAGGACCGGACGCGACGGGTCGGCCTCCTCGACCGTCTCGCCGTTGTCGTCCAGCATCGCGCGGACGCGGCCGAACGCCTCGCCACAGACGATCGAGTCGCCCACCCGCAGCGTGCCGCGCTGCACGAGCACGGTCGCCACCGGGCCGCGGCCCTTGTCGAGGTGCGCCTCGATCGCGAGGCCCTGGGCGTCCATCTCCGGGTTGGCCCGCAGGTCGAGCTCGGCGTCCGCGGTCAGCAGGATGGCCTCGAGCAGGTTCTCGATGCCGATGCCCTGCTTGGCGGAGATGTCCACGAACAGCGTGGAGCCACCGAACTCCTCGGCCACCAGGCCGTACTCGGTGAGCTGGGCCCGCACCTTGGTCGGGTCCGCGCCCTCCTTGTCGATCTTGTTGACCGCCACCACGACCGGGACGTTCGCCGCCTGGGCGTGGTTCAGCGCCTCGATGGTCTGCGGCTTCACACCGTCGTCGGCCGCGACCACCAGCACCGCGATGTCGGTGGCCTGCGCGCCACGGGCACGCATGGCGGTGAACGCCTCGTGACCCGGGGTGTCGATGAAGGTGATCTTCCGCGGCTCGCCCTCGTGCGTGGTCGCCACCTGGTAGGCGCCGATGTGCTGGGTGATGCCGCCGGCCTCGCGGGCCACCACGTTGGTGTGGCGGATCGCGTCGAGCAGCTTCGTCTTACCGTGGTCGACGTGGCCCATGACAGTCACGACCGGCGGGCGCGGCGCGAGGTCGGCCTCGTCGCCCTCGTCCTCACCGAACTCGATCTTGAAGGACTCGAGGAGCTCGCGGTCCTCCTCCTCCGGGCTGACGACCTGGACGTCGTAGTCCAGCTCGGCGCCGAGAAGCTGCAGCGTCTCCTCGTTGACCGACTGGGTCGCCGTCACCATCTCGCCGAGGTGCAGCATGATCTGCACGAGCGAGGCGGGGTTGGCGCCGATCCGGTCGCGAAGTCCGACAGGGACGCGCCACGCGGGAGGCGGATGGTCTGGCCGCCGCCACGCGGAACCTGCACGCCGCCGATCGCCGGGGCCTGCATGTTGTCGAACTCCTGGCGCCTCTGGCGCTTGGACTTGCGGCCACGGGTCGGACGGCCGCCCGGACGCCCGAACGCGCCCGCCGTGCCGCCACCGCGGCCACGGCCGCCGCCGCCACCCGGAC
>NZ_MWJN01000034.1:0-82500 GCF_002027145.1 Microbispora sp. GKU 823
GGCCGGACGGTTCACGCGCGAGATCGTCCCCGTCGGCGGCCGGACGGACGACCAGCGCCCGCGCGTGCTGCGGCCGCAGTCGCTGGCCCGGCTGCCCGCCGCGTTCGTGCCGGGGGGTACGGTGACGGCCGGCAACTCCTCCCCGGTGAGCGACGGCGCCGCCGCCGTCGCGGTCGTGCCCGAGCGGCTGCGCGCGGCGGCCGGGCTGCCCGGTCTGCGCCTGCTGGCCGGCGCCGTCGCCGGCTGCGACCCCGCGCTTCCCGGGTGGGGGCCGGTGCCCGCCGTACGGCGTGTGCTGCGGCGGACCGGAGCGGATCTGGAGAAGGTGGCGGCGGTGGAGATCGTGGAGGCGTTCGCGGCGCAGGTGCTCGCGGTCACCGACGCGCTCGGCCTCGATCCCCTCGGCGCGGACGCCGGCCGCGTGTGCGCGGACGGCGGCGCGCTCGCCCTCGGCCATCCCTGGGGTGCGAGCGGAGCGGTGGTGGTGACTCGCCTGTTCAGCCGGCTCCTCGGGGCGCCTTCCGGGACGCTGGGCCTGGCGGCGGTCGCGGTCGGCGGCGGTCTCGGGATCGCCGCCCTGTTCGAGGTGGTGTGAGTGATCCGGCTGGAGGACGTCCATGTGCGGCTCGGGCAGCGGGAGGTGCTGCGCGGCGTCACGGCCTCGCTGACCGAGCGCCGCGTGGGCGTGGTCGGGGCCAACGGCTCGGGCAAGAGCACGCTTGCCCGCCTCGTCAACGGCCTGGTCCTGCCGTCCTCGGGCACGGTGACGGTGTCCGGGCTCGACACCCGCCGCCACGCGGCCCGCATCAGGCGCGGCGTGGGGTTCCTGTTCACCGACCCGGACGCGCAGATCGTGATGCCCACGGTGGCCGAGGACGTGGCGTTCTCGCTGCGCCGCAAGGGGCTGGCGCGCGAGGAGGTCGAGCGCCGGGTGCGGGAGGTCCTGGAGAGGTACGGCCTGGGGGAGCACGCCGACCACCCCGCGCATCACCTGTCCGGCGGTCAGAAGCAACTGCTCGCCCTCTGCTCGGTCCTGGTGCTCGAACCGGAGATCCTGGTCATGGACGAGCCGACCACGCTGCTCGACCTTCGCCACTCCCGGCAGGTCGCCGCGCTGCTCCGGACGCTTCCGCAGCAGGTGGTCGTGGTCACCCACGATCTCCCGCTGCTGGAGGACTTCGACCGCGTGCTCGTGATCGACGAGGGGCGGATCGTCGCCGACGCCGAGCCCGCCGCCGCGATCGGCCACTACAGGAAGATGATGGCGTGAGCGGGCTCACCGGCGCCTACGTGCCCGGCGGTTCGCTCCTGCACCGGCTGCCCGCCGGGGCCAAGCTCGCCGGGCTCGCCGTGTCCTGCACTGCGCTCCTGCTGCTGCGCTCGCCCGCGGCGCTGACGGGCGCCGCGGCCGCCGTGGTGCTGCTGTACGCCGTCTCCGGGGTCGGGCTCGCCGCCGCCTGGGCGCAGGTGCGGCCCGTCCGCTGGTTCGCCGTGGCCCTGTTCGGCGTGCAATTGGTGTTCGCGGACCTGCCCACGGCGGCGTCCTCCACGCTCCGGGTCGTGCTCGCCGTCGCCCTGGCCGGGCTGGTCACCCTCACGACCCGCACCAGCGCCCTCATGGCCTGCCTGGAGCGCTGCCTCGCCCCCGCCAGGTTCGCCGGCCTCGATCCGTTCCGCCTGTCGCTGCTGCTGTCCCTCACGCTGCGCAGCGTGCCGGTGATCGCGGATCTGGTCACCCGGGTGCGGGAGGCGCAGCGCGCCAGAGGGGTCGAGCGGAGCCCGCGCGCCTTCGCCGTCCCGCTGGTCGTGGGCGCCCTGCGGCACGCCGACGCGCTGGGCGAGGCGCTCGCCGCGCGCGGCCTCGACGACTGACCCCGGGTCTGCGGCGAGTCAGAGCGGCGGCAGGGCGGGCGCCAGGCGGCGGGCCTCGGCGACCAGGTCGAGCAGATCCCCGACCAGGGCGGGCGGCGCGGCGACGAAGCTGCGGTCCTCGGGCCGGCCCTCGGCGGACGCCTCGAACGGGCCGCCGTCGAGCCCGCGGATCTCCACCCCCGCCTCCCGGGCGATCAGGGCCCCGGCGGGCAGGTCGAGCCCCTCCGCGCGGTAGCCGATCATGCCGTCGATGTCGCCGCGCGCGAGCATCGCCCAGCACAGCAGCGGAGCCCAGAGCTGGAGCACCCGCCGGGCGCGGGCGTCCATCGTCATCTTCAGCGACCGTGCCGCCGGGTCGCTCCGCGAGACCCCGTGGCCCTGCGTCCAGGCCAGCACCGGCCCGTGCCGGAGGTCGCGGCGCGGCGGCCCGGTCAGCGGCCCCGCCGGCCCGCGGGCCCCGGCCCCGCTGACGGCCGACCAGGTGCGGCCGGAGAGCGGCTCGTGGACCACCCCGAGCACCGGGCGGGCGTCCGCGCACAGTGCCAGGCCCACGACGTACGCGGGAAGGCCGATCGCCACGTTGTTCGTCCCGTCGAGGGGGTCGACCAGCCAGGTCCATCCGCCGTCCGCACGGTCGCCGCCGTGGACGCCCGACTCCTCGGCCACGATCCGGTGGGAGGGGAACTCGGCCCGGATGCGGTCGAGGATCAGCTTCTCCGCGGCCAGGTCGAGGTCGGTCACGACGTCGCCCGACCCGCCCTTGTGGTGGACGGCGACCGCTCCCGGCGCGCTCTCGCGCAGCACGGCCCCGGCGGCCAGGGCGGCCTCGACGGCTACCCGCCTGGCGTGTTCGAGGTCCACAGGCTCCTCCTGGCCAGCTCGGCGGCACGTGCGGTCTCGGCGACGTCGAGGCGTTCCCGCCTGACGTGGTGGAGGGGCGTGGCGAGCGGCCCGAGCGACAGGTCGCCCAGGCCCGGCCGGCCGCGGCCGAGCGCCACCGTGGCGGCCTCGCCGTCCTCGGGGATGACGCTGCTGTGGAAGGCGCCCGCGACCAGCGTGTAGGTGTCCCCGGCGCCGAACAGCTCGGCGCGTCCCGGGGCGTACGTCACGGTCCTCGGGGTGGGGCGGATCACGTCGCCCGACGGGGTGCTGACCACCTCGAAGACGCGGTGGGTGGGGGACCGGGTGGTGTCGGTCACCACGGCGTGGACGTTGCGCACCTGGCCGTACAGGACGTGGCTGACCAGGTCCCAGCTGTGGCAGTGGACCTGGGAGGTGGTGCTGCGGGCGCGCCGGGCGCCGGCGGTCCACACGTGCACGCACACCCCGAGGTCTCCCTCGCGGACCAGCGGCAGGCAGAGGAACCCCAGCGGATGCCGCACGCCCCGCACGCCCGTGCCGCGCGAGCCGCCCTCTGCGATCTCGCCGAGCACGCCGAGGGCCCACTCGCGGGCGCTCCCACCGGCGAGCACGTCGGACACGTCCCCGTACCTCATGGCGCGTACGGATCCTTGGCGCGCAGCGCCTTGCGGGTGACCTCGACCACGTCGCGGTCGGTGAACGACTTGGGCAGGGGGAGGTCGACGCGGTCGAACAGCCTGCGGACCTCCTCGACGGTCGGCTCGTCGCTCAGCGGCACCGACCGGTAGCGGTCGATCGCCACGCGGCGGGCCTGCTCGAAGCTCGTGCGCAGCTCGGTGCCGCAGCTCTCGTAGAAGAACGAGCCGCTGAAGGCGATGATGGCCCGGTTGGGGTCCTCGGACGTCATGATCAGGGAGCGGCCGGACATGTCCCAGCGGAAGGTCGTCATGACCGGCGAGAGCCCCACCGCGATGTCGAGCAGGCCGTACCGCTGGCGATACCAGAACGCGGCCAGGACGCTCGCGTACGACTCCTTCCTGGCCCGGTCGGTCGTCCACAGCTCACCGGTGCCGTCCGGGCGGTCCGACAGCGACCTGCGGTAGTGCGCGTAGCTCTCGCACACCGCCTCGTCCGTCGGGTCGATGATCTCCAGGCGTACCGTGAGGTGCCGCTTCTCGCGCCGCGCGGCGGCCACGCACTCGGGCAGCGTGACGGCGCGCATGTAGGTGCCGGTGCCGCCCTTGAACGTCCAGCGGTCGGTGCCCCTCCTGGCGTCCGCGTGCGCCTGCGCGATCTCGTGCTGGCTGCCCAGGATGCGGATGACCGCCATGTCCTCCAGGGCGCGACGGGTGCCGGCGACCAGGTCCTCCAGCTCGTCGAGGCGGTCCAGGCGCTCGGGCAGCCGCGCGAGGACGCCGGAGGTGGCGTGCATGGCCTCCTCGACGGGCTCCTGCCGGACCCGGTCGCGCAGCAGCGCGGTCGCGACCAGGGCCAGGACGACCAGCGTGGTGCCGCTGACCAGCTGCGACTTCACCTCGTCGGAGATCACGTCGTCCGGCAGCACGCCGAGCACGCCCACCGCCACGGCCAGCACGAGGGCGATGGCCCCGTCGACGTTCTTGGCCGCCCACGCGAGCGACTGGCCGACGGCACTCCGCAACCCCGCCATAGGTCAGCCCCGCCATCCCGTCAGTGTCGGCCCCCGACTCGATCGTAACGACAGGGTCATGGTCCGGCAAAGGGTTCGCCGACCAGGGCGCGGCGGCCGGGAAGCGATGAACGGAGCGGGCATCGGGGCCGGAATTGTCGGTCGCCGCGCGTAGGTTATGGAGGTGAACCGGAGCGGGCGCGCGTCTGTGCGGCCGCCCGCGCCGGTGGACGGGGCGAGTGAGGAGCTGAGCGGCCGATGACATCCATGACGGACCTGAAGCGGAAGGTCGCGCCCTTCCAGGTCGTCACCGACATGACGCCGTCCGGCGACCAGCCCACGGCGATCGCGGAGCTGGAGCGCCGGGTCAGGGCCGGGGAGAAGGACACGGTCCTGCTCGGCGCGACCGGCACCGGCAAGACCGCGACGGTGGCGTGGCTCATCGAGCGGGTGCAACGCCCGACGCTGGTGATGCAGCCGAACAAGACGCTCGCCGCCCAGTTCGCCAACGAACTGCGCGAGATGCTGCCGAACAACGCGGTCGAATACTTCGTGTCGTACTACGACTACTACCAGCCCGAGGCGTACGTCCCGCAGAGCGACACCTACATCGAGAAGGACTCCTCGATCAACGAGGAGGTCGAGCGGCTGCGCCACTCGGCGACCTGGTCGCTGGTGTCGCGCCGCGACGTGGTGGTGGTCGCCTCCGTCTCCTGCATCTACGGCCTGGGCACCCCGCAGGAGTACGTCGACCGGATGGTCGGGCTCAAGGTCGGCCAGCAGATCGAGCGCGACCAGTTGCTGCGGCGGCTGGTCGACATGCAGTACACCCGCAACGACCTGTCCTTCACCCGGGGCACGTTCCGGGTGCGCGGCGACACGGTCGAGGTCATCCCGGTCTACCAGGAGCTGGCCGTCCGCATCGAGATGTTCGGCGATGAGATCGAGAAGCTGGCGACGCTGCACCCGCTGACCGGCGAGGTCGTCGGCGAGGACGACGAGCTGCACATCTTCCCCGCCTCCCACTACGTGGCCGGTCCCGAGCGGATGGAGCGGGCCATCGCCGGCATCGAGGCGGAGCTCGCCGAGCGGCTCGCCGACCTGGAGCGGCAGGGCAAGCTGCTGGAGGCCCAGCGGCTGCGCATGCGCACCACCTACGACATCGAGATGATGCGCCAGGTCGGCACCTGCGCCGGGATCGAGAACTACTCGCGGCACATCGACGGCCGCGAGGCGGGCAGCCCGCCGCACACGCTGCTCGACTTCTTCCCCGACGACTTCCTGCTCGTGCTGGACGAGTCGCACCAGACCGTCCCCCAGATCGGCGCGATGTACGAGGGCGACGCCTCGCGCAAGCGGACGCTGGTCGACCACGGGTTCCGCCTGCCGTCGGCGATGGACAACCGCCCGCTCAAGTGGGAGGAGTTCCTGGAGCGCATCGGGCAGACCGTCTACCTGTCCGCCACGCCGGGGCCGTACGAGCTGGGCCGCAGCAAGGGCGAGGTGGTGGAGCAGGTCATCCGCCCCACCGGCCTGGTGGACCCCGAGGTGATCATCAAGCCCACCAAGGGCCAGATCGACGACCTCATGGAGGAGATCCGGGCCCGGGCGGAGCGGGACGAGCGGGTCCTGGTCACCACGCTGACCAAGAAGATGGCCGAGGACCTCACCGACTACCTGCTCGACAACGGCATCCGGGTCCGCTACCTGCACAGCGAGGTCGACACGCTGCGCCGCATCGAGCTGCTGCGCGAGCTGCGCATGGGCGAGTTCGATGTGCTCGTCGGCATCAACCTGCTGCGTGAGGGCCTCGACCTGCCCGAGGTGTCGCTGGTGTCGATCCTCGACGCCGACAAGGAGGGCTTCCTGCGCTCGGAGACCTCGCTCATCCAGACGATCGGCCGCGCGGCCCGCAACGTGTCCGGCCAGGTCCACATGTACGCCGACAAGATCACGCCCAGCATGGAGCGGGCGATCGAGGAGACCAACCGGCGCCGGGCCAAGCAGATCGCCTACAACGAGGCGCACGGCATCGACCCGCAGCCGCTGCGCAAGAAGATCGCCGACATCCTGGACAGCCTCGTCCGCGAGGACGCCGACACCGCGCAGCTTCTCGGCGGCGCCGGGCGGCAGCAGTCGCGCGGCAAGGCGCCGGTGCCGGGCCTCGCGTCCCGCGGCGCGGGTCAGCACGCGAAGGCCATCGCGGGGGAGATGCCGCGTGCCCAGCTGGAGTCGCTGATCGAGTCGCTGACCGAGCAGATGCACAACGCCGCCGCCGACCTGCAGTTCGAGGTGGCGGCCCGGTTGCGCGACGAGATCAAGGAGCTCAAGCGGGAGGTCCGCGACATGCGCGAGGCCGGCGTGAAGTGACGGCGCGGCGACCGTGCGACGACGGCGCGGTGACCGGTGACCTGTGCTACGCCGTAACGGCCGGGGACGATACTGACGGCCCGGGGCGAGCCGCACGGGCGGCATCGCCATGGGCGGCGCCCCCCTGCGGCAGAACCGCGCCGCAGGATTTCGAATTCGGCGGGTTCCGGTGAAATTGTGCGCGAGAACCGCTGGTGGGTGAAATGCGGAAATCGGTGTGATTTTCGCGGTATTACCCCTTCGGAAACGCCGATGGCTGTGCGGAAATGAGCGGGGTTCGGGCTTCGAGCGCGGTTGACCTGGTCTGATGTGGGGAAGGCATTCGTCGGCGCATGGATTCACGTTCACGCGTCAGGGGAGCCGCTTATTCGAGCGGCTCCCGCCGGGCGAATCCGTCTCTGGCAATCGGGGAAACAATGCGTACGACGACCATCGCGTTCAGCCCTTACGCTCGCCTCGTGCTCGCCGCCGGGTCGGTGACCGCGCTCCTCGCCGGTTGCGGCGAGGCTCCGGCCCGGTCGTTCGCCGCGGTGCCGGTGAGCCGGTCGGTCACGCTCGCCCCGGTCTCGCCCAGTCCGTCCGCGACGCCCACGCCGGCGCCGGTGCCCAGCCCGTCGGCGACGCCGACCGACCTCGCCGGGTGCCGGGACGGCGACTGCGAGGCGCGGGTGCGTGAGGGGGACGCCATCCCGATCGACCCGAGGCTGGGCGTGGACGAGATCACCGTGGTGGGCCTGCGGGGAGACGCCGTCAGGCTCGCCTTCACCGGCACCTCGACGGTCGTCGACGGCGTGAACATCAGCATCAGCCGGAGCTGTTACAACGACCGCTGCCGGGTCAGGGGAGCGGTGACGATCAGCACGAGCAGGCCGGGCCGCATCGGCGACGTCGACCTGCGGCTCGCACAGGTCGCGGGTGACGCCGCCGTGCTGGTGCTCAAGCCCGCCACCCGTCAAGGCGGCTGACCCGCGCTCCGGCCCGAGAGCCGGCCGGAGCCGGCCCCCGCGCGCGTCCTCACGCCGCTCACAAGGGCTCCGCGCCCGTGGAGCCGGGACTTCCGGCCGCGCTCGTCGGCCGCTACGCCCTCACCCGGTTCCCTCCCACACGGCTGATCGCACTGCGGCGGCACCACTTCTGACCAGGCAAAACGGTTCCCGGCCCGAATCCTGGATGTGTAGTATCCAGGTTATGCGGATGAGCGAGGGCGTCGAGTGGGCGATGCACTGTTGCCTGACGCTGGCATGGCTCGGCAACGAGGTGCCGGTTTCGACGGCGAAGCTCGCCGCCGGGTTCGAGCTGCCGCCCGCATACCTCAACAAGCAGCTTCAGGCGCTGGCCAAGGCGGGGATCATGACATCCACTCCGGGGGTGAGGGGCGGGTTCCGGCTGGCCCGGCCCTTGGAGGAGATCACGGTCATGGACGTCGTGACGGCGATCGAAGGACCTGCCGAGGCGTTCCAGTGCACGGAGATCCGACGGCGCGGGGCCGGGGCGGCGAGGCCGGAGTGGCAGTTCCGCACCCCGTGCGCGGTCTCGACCGCGATGCGCAAGGCCGAGATGGCATGGCGGCGGGCGCTGGCCGCGCAGACTCTGGCCGACGTGCGGGCGGCGGCGGACCGTCGTGCGCCGCAGGCGGGCGAGGCGATCCGGCGCTGGTACGCGCGGAACTGATCGTCCCGAAGCAGAAACCGTCCGCCGCTATGAGGGAGGGGAAACCGGATGTGAACCCGCACTCCATAAAAGCGCGCTCCACGATCGCCGCGGCAGGGCTCTTGCTGATTGCCCTGGTCGTGGGAGGCGTCGGCCTCGACCTGGCGATCCGCTACAGAATCCAGAACGACGTCTTCTTCTCGGCCGAGCAGGTCGCCGCACGGTGGAGCGCGGCGGCGCGCAATGGCGCCGTGCCCCGTCCGATCCCCACATTCACCGACATCACCCTCGTCCAGCTCGTGGATGCCCGCGGGAGGGTCGTCGACTCCAGCCTGCAGGCCGCGGGCATGGGGCCGCTCAGCACGCTGCGGCCTCCAGCCGACGATCGCCTTCAAGAGCGCACGGAGTGCTCCGCGCAGGACCGGTGTGTCATGCTCATGGCCAATCGGGTCTCTCCCGCGGCGGACTCGCCGGTCGTCTACGCCGGCACGGCACAGCCGTCCCTCCTGACCACGCACAATCTGGAGTACGTCATCGCCGCGGGCGGTGTCCTGATCTTGGTTTCGGTGGCCTGGATGACGTGGTGGGCCGTGGGCCGGACCCTTCGCCCGGTCGAGCGGGAGCGCCAGTTCGCCTCCACCACCTCCCACGAGCTCAGGACGCCGATCGCCGGCCTGCGGGCACGACTGGAGGAGGCTCTCCTCTATCCCGACGACGTCGACCCGCGCGACACCATCCAGGGAGCCTTGCGGGCCACCGGCCGGCTCGAGGCGATCGTCGACGACCTGTTGCTGCTGACCAGGCTGCGCGGCGCCGACGCGGCGGCGCCGGAGTCGATAGAGCTCGGCGCGCTGGTGACGGAGGAGGTGTCGGCCCTGGGCCCCGGGGTGCCGGTGCGCGTTCGGGTGGCTGGCGACGTGCGAGTCCGCGGCTCCCGGATCCAACTGGCCCGAGTGGTCGGCAACCTCTTGAGCAACGCGCGGCGGCATGCGGTCAGCGCCGTCACGGTAACGGTCGACTCCGTGGGCGGCCAGGCTCTCGTGGCGGTTACCGACGACGGGGCGGGCATCGCCCCTGCGGACCGCGAGCGGGTCTTCGAGCGTTTTGTTCGTCTGGACGAGGCGCGTCGCCGGGATTCCGGCGGCAGCGGACTCGGCCTCGCCATCTCCCGCGACATCGCCCGCGCCCACAAGGGCACCCTGCGGATCGAGGACTCGCCGGTAGGCGCCCGTTTCGTTCTGACGCTGCCGCTGGCGGGAACGGCGGGAGCCGCGGCGGAGCGGACCGCCGCGCCCCGGGAAACCGCCGTCAAGCTCAGGAGGAACACCTGGTTCGCGCGCCGGCCGCCCGCCAATACCGGCCCATGAGCGGCGCGCGGGGGCGTCCGCAGGAGGTGATCATGCGACCTGCGGTGGGCGAGCCGCTGCGGCGGTGCCCGTCCTGCGGCGGCCGGCAGTACGGCGGTGCCCCCGATTGCCCCCGGTGTGCGGAGCTGGTCGACGCCATCGTGGAAGAGGGCTGGCGGGACTTCCTCCTGAGCGTGTTCGGCGACCGTGTCGCGCCCGCCGACGAGCGGGCGATCGCCGAGATGGTGGCCGACGAGCCGGACCGGCATGACTGGCGCGTGGTCGACGCCGCACTCGACCGCCTGACCTGCGCGGAGTGCGGCGGCCCGCTGGGCCGTCGGGCGGGGTGCCCGCGCTGCGACGTGGCACACGGCATGCGTTACGCCGCCAGGGAGACCGACCGGCCCGGGGTGCCGCCGGGCAACGAGCACGCCATCCGGGTGAACGTCTCGGTGGTCCGGCGGCCCGAGGGCATCTCCGCCCCCGAGGTGCTCGCCAGACGGCTGCTTCTGCCCGCGTTGCTGACCGGCTTCCTCCCCACCAGAGAGCAGGCGCAGCGCCTTGGCGCGCTGGTGAAGCACGGCGCCCGCGCCGAGGACCTCGCCGCGGCGATCGACGGACTCGCCTCCGCGACAGGCTGACGGCGCCTCCGGGCACCGATCGGACGGCCGGCAGAGCGGCCACACCGAGCCGTCGGCCCGGTTGCCGCGCCCGGCTCATGCCGCGAGGTGTCGCAAGCCCGATTCGCGGTAGTAACCGGGGACACGGCGCCGGGGCCGTCCGTTGACGGAAAGGCGGGATCGTCCCGCGGCCGGAGGAGGTTGCTCATGTTCGCGGCGCTCACCGGACTCGGACTGTCGACCGCGGCCGGGCTCAACGCGTACATCCCGTTGCTGCTCGTCGGCGTGCTCGCGCGGCTCACCGACGCCGTGCGGCTGCCGGCCGAGTACGCCTGGCTGTCCGACACCTGGGTCCTCGCGATCGTCGCCGTGCTGCTGGTCGCCGAGTTCGTCCTCGACAAGGTGCCCGTGGTCGACCACGTCAACGACATGATCCAGACGGCGGTGCGGCCCGCGTCGGGCGGCGTGGTCTTCAGCGCCACGGCGGCCGCGGCGAAGATCGACAACTCGGCGTGGATGGCCGAGCACCCGGCGGTCGGCTGGCTGCTCGGAATCGCCGTCGCCCTCGCCGTACACGTGATCAAGGCCACGGCACGGCCGGTGGTGAACGCCACCACGGCGGGCGTGGGCGCGCCGGTCGTCAGCACGGTCGAGGACGTGGGCTCGCTCGGCATGAGCCTGATCGCGATCTTCCTGCCCGTCCTGGTGGTGGCGGCGCTGGCCGTGCTGGCGTTCGTGGCCTGGCGGCTCATCCGCAGAGTGCGGCGCTACCGGGCGGCCCGCCGCGCCCGGGTCGCAGCCCCGCCCGGGTGACCCCGAGAGGGTGGATCAGCCGATGAACGGGCTCAGGTCCAGGTCGATGTCCACGTCGAAGCCGACGTAGGTCGTGAGGCGCTTGCGGTGGATCCCGGTCGGCACGTACGCCTTCACGCTCGGCTCCAGCTCGAACGTGTACGCGACCGGCTCCTGGTCCTCCAGCTCGACGCGCCAGAGATATCTGATCCCGGCGTCGGAGTATTTGATCGGCTTGGTCGTGCGGTCCCGCTCCTCCGAGTCGGGAGACACCACTTCGACGACGAGGTGGACCTCCTCGGCACGGTAGGAGGTTCTCCGTAGATCGGAAAGCGCTTCCTTCTTGACGACGAGGACGTCGGGTTCCGGCCGCTGCCGCAGGCCGAGAGTTATCGACATCTCCCTGGCGACCGCGAGATGACTTGGCGGCCGAATGCCGCGGTCGCGGTCGACCAGCAGGTTGACCATCAACATATGAAAGTTCGTCTGGGGAGACCTCATGATGAGGGACCCATCGATCAACTCGACGTGCGCGGGGGCGTCAGGGGGAAGATGGTCGAGCATGCCGGCGGTCCATCCGCCCGGCGGACCGGGATAGAACCAGTCAGGGAAAGCCGCGGTCATCCGTGTCCTCCTCTCCCTCGGGTGATTACTCGACATGACAATCCTGCCACCAACCGTAGTCATGGGCGACTCGTTCCGGGAGAGGTCGTCGGCTCAGGCCGTACGTGACTCGTGCTCGGTCCGGGTGCGGGGGTCGGTGGGCAGGGGAGAGGTGCGGCGGGCGGCCGAGGGGCTGTGCCAGCCGAGGTCGGGGGAGTGGCGCCGGACGATCTTGGCGGGGACGCCGGCGATGACCGAGTGGTCGGGGAACTCCCCGCGCACCACGGCGCCGCCGGCGACCACCGACTGGCGGCCGATGCGCGTCCCCGGCAGGATGATCGCGCCCGTCCCGATCCAGGATCCCGAGCCGATGGAGACCGGCTTGTTGCGCGGCCACTGCCGCCCGATGGGCGTCTCGGGGTCGTCGTACACGTGGTTCTGGTCGGTGATGTAGACGTAGGGCCCGGTGAAGACGTCGTCCCCGATGTCGATGGACTGGTGGCCGACGATGTGGCTGCCCCTGCCGATCGAGCAGCCCCGGCCGATCCGCACGATCGAGTCGGGCCCGAGGTCGACGCCGGGGCCCATGCCTGCGGAGATCGACACCCGCTCGCCGACCAGCGTGTGCGGGCCGATCTCGATCCACTGCTCGCCGAAGATCGCGCCTTGGGGAAAGGAGATGCACGCCCCCTCGCCGAGGGCGCGGAACCGGTAGCCCGCCGGTGCGGCCGGGCTCACCGCCGCCGCCTCCCGCACGTAGGCCCAGCCCCGGTGGACCAGACGGCCGACGGCGCGCTTCACGAACGACATAACGCGACAAGTTACCGTTAGGTCGGCTTGTCCGCTATGGCGGGTTAGTGCACGTGGCAAGCCCAATGTTGCCCAGCGTTTGATATTCTGAGAGCCCGTGGGCATCGCGGCGTCCAAACCGGACGGCCGGATCGACATCGACCACGGGAGCTCTTCTTGCGCAGCGCCGCACAAACCAAGCATCTGTTCGTCACCGGCGGCGTCGCCTCCAGTCTCGGCAAGGGACTCACGGCCTCCAGCCTCGGTCGCCTCCTCAAGCTTCGCGGCCTCCGCGTCACCATGCAGAAGCTCGACCCCTACCTGAACGTCGACCCCGGCACGATGAACCCCTTCCAGCACGGCGAGGTGTTCGTCACCGACGACGGGGCCGAGACGGACCTCGACATCGGCCACTATGAGCGCTTCCTCGACACCGAGCTGCACGGCTCCGCCAACGTCACCACCGGCCAGGTCTACTCGAACGTGATCGCCAAGGAGCGGCGGGGCGAGTACCTGGGCGACACCGTCCAGGTCATCCCGCACATCACCAACGAGATCAAGGACCGCATCCGCGGCATGGCGGGCCCCGATGTCGACGTGGTCATCACCGAGGTCGGCGGCACCGTCGGCGACATCGAGTCGCTGCCGTTCCTGGAGGCCGTCCGGCAGGTCCGCCACGAGGTCGGCCGCGACAACGTCTTCTTCCTGCACGTCTCCCTGCTCCCGTACATCGGCCCGAGCGGGGAGCTGAAGACCAAGCCCACGCAGCACTCGGTCGCCGCGCTGCGCAGCATCGGCATCCAGCCCGACGCGATCGTCTGCCGCTCTGACCGGCCGATCACCACCTCGCTCAAGCGCAAGATCAGCCTGATGTGCGACGTGGACGAGGACGCCGTGGTCTCCGCCGTCGACGCGGCCTCGATCTACGACATCCCGAAGGTCCTGCACGCCGAGGGGCTCGACGCGTACGTGGTGCGCCGGCTCGGCCTGCCGTTCCGCGACGTGGACTGGACCGAGTGGGACCAGCTCCTGCGCCGGGTCCACCGCCCGGCCAAGGAGGTCACGATCGCGCTGGTCGGCAAGTACATCGACCTGCCCGACGCGTACCTGTCGGTCACCGAGGCGCTGCGCGCCGGCGGCTTCGCCAACGACGCGCGGGTCAACATCCGCTGGGTCAAGAGCGACGACTGCGAGACCCCCGAGGGCGCGGCCCGCGAGCTGGACGGCGTCGACGGCGTGCTGATCCCCGGCGGCTTCGGCGTGCGCGGCATCGAGGGCAAGGTCGGCGCCGTACGGCACGCGCGCGAACAGCGCGTTCCCCTGCTCGGCATCTGCCTCGGCATGCAGTGCATGGTCATCGACGCGGCCCGCAACCTGGCCGGGATCGAGGACGCCGACAGCACCGAGTTCGACCCCGAGACCATCAACCCGGTCATCTCCACGATGGCCGACCAGAAGGACGTCGTCGCCGGTGAACGCGACATGGGCGGCACCATGCGGCTCGGCCTCTACCCGGCCAGGCTCGTGGAGGGCTCGCTGGCCCGCCGCCTGTACGGCAAGGCCAAGGTGGAGGAGCGCCACCGGCACCGCTACGAGGTGAACAACTCCTACCGGGAGCGGCTGGAGAAGGTCGGCATGGTGTTCTCCGGCCTGTCGCCCGACGGCCGCCTCGTCGAGTACGCCGAGCTGGCCACCGACCAGCACCCGTTCTTCATCGGCACGCAGGCCCACCCCGAGTTCCGCTCCCGCCCGACCAGGTCGCACCCGCTGTTCAAGGGGCTGGTGCAGGCCGCGCTCGAGTACGCCGGCCGGCGGGAGAACGTGGCGAAGGCGGGGCGGGCCAAGTGACGGCCGAGAACACGGTGAAGGTGGAGGACGCCGAGGAGTCCTGGAAGGTCGTCGCCTCGGCCGAGCGCTTCGCCGGGCGGATCATCACGGTGCGCACCGACACCGTGGAGATGCCCGGCGGGGTGACCGCCGACCGCGACTACGTCGTCCACCCCGGCTCGGTCGCGGTGCTCGCCCTCGACGACGAGGACCGCGTGCTGCTGATCCGCCAGTACCGGCATCCGGCGCGGCGCCTGCTGTGGGAGCTGCCGGCCGGCATCCGCGACGTGCCCGGCGAGCCGCTGGTGGAGTGCGCGGCGCGCGAGCTCGCCGAGGAGGCCGCCTACCGGGCGCGCACGTGGCACACGCTGGTCGACCTGCGCACCTCCCCGGGCATGTCGGACGAGCGGATCCGGGTCTTCCTGGCGCGCGACGTGGAGCCGATCCCCGACGAGGAGAACACGTACGTGCGCCATCACGAGGAGACCGACATGCCGGCGGTCTGGATTCCCCTGGGCGCGGCGGTCGACAAGGTGCTGAGCGGAATGATCCACAATTCTCCTGCCGTCGCCGGTATCCTCGCCGCATACGCTGCTTCCGCCGACGGATTCAAGGGCCTTCGTCCCGCCGACGCGCCGGAGGCATGAGTCCGTAGGGAGACGTCCTGAGCGAGCCCGAGGCGGTGCTGTCCAGCTACCTCGCCCACCTGGCGGTGGAGCGGGGGCTGTCTGCCAACACGCTCGCCTCATACCGGCGTGACCTGCGCCGATACGTCCAGCATCTCCGGGCGCGCGGGCTCGAGACGTTCGCGCAGGTCGCCGAGTCGGACGTGGTCGCCTTCCTCGCCGCGCTGCGGGAGGGCGACGAGGACCACCCGGCGCTGGTCGCCAGCTCGGCCGCCCGCGCCGTGTCGGCCGTACGCGGGCTGCACCGATTCGCCCTGCGCGAGGGCGTGGCCGGCCACGACCCCGCGCACGAGGTGCGCCCGCCGCGCCAGCTCCGGCGGCTCCCCAAGGCGATCACCGTCGCGGAGGTCGAGCGGCTCATCGCCGCCTGCGGCCCGGAGGACTCGCCGCTCGCCCTGCGCAACCGCGCGCTGCTGGAGGTCCTGTACGGCACGGGCGCCCGGATCTCCGAGGCCGTCGGGCTGGCGGTGGATGACGTGCCCACGGGTCCGGTCCACGACGAGGAGCCCGACCAGGACCAGGTGCGGCTGCGGGGCAAGGGCGGGCGGGCCAGGATCGTGCCCCTCGGCCGCTTCGCCCGCCAGGCGCTCGACGCGTACCTGGTCAGGGCGAGGCCCCGGCTGGCGGCGCACGGCCGTGGGACGCCGGCGCTGTTCCTCAACGCGCGGGGCGGGCGGCTCACGCGGCAGGGCGCCTGGGAGGTGCTGCAGGCGGCGGCGGAACGAGCCGGACTTTCCGGTGTATCGCCGCACATGTTGCGCCATTCGTTTGCAACCCACCTCCTGGACGGGGGCGCCGACGTTAGGGTTGTCCAGGAGTTGCTCGGCCACGCCTCGGTGACCACCACGCAGGTGTACACCCTGGTGACGGTCGACAAGCTCCGGGAGGTCTACGCGGCGGCGCATCCCCGTGCGTTGCATTAGAAGGCGCATCTCACGGGCCTTGTGGCGCGCCGCCTTGCCGACCACGTGCCTACCCTTTAGATTCGATCAGGTTCGAGGGCCGTCAGGGAGGACCAACAGGTGACTGCGACCACAGAGGGGACGTGGGTGGGGGCTCCCGGCGCGATCGGGCCTACCGGCCGTCCCCGTCCGGTGTTCCCCGAGCCGACCCCGCCGGAGTCGCACGGGCCCGCGCGCATCGTCGCGATGGTGAACCAGAAGGGCGGCGTCGGCAAGACGACGACCACGATCAACCTGGGCGCCGCGCTCGCCGAGGTCGGTCAGCGGGTCCTGCTCGTCGACTTCGACCCGCAGGGCGCGCTGTCGGTCGGTCTGGGCATCGACCCCCGGCCGCTCGAGGCGACGGTCTACGACCTCATCATGGAGGAGCCCGACGTCACGGTCGAGGACGTGCTGCTCGACACCACCGTCGAGGGCATGCAGCTCCTGCCGAGCAACATCTTCCTGTCCGGCGCGGAGATCCGGCTCGTCAACGAGGTGGCCAGGGAGTACGCACTCCAGCGGGCGCTGGAGCCCCTGCTGCCGCACTACGACATCTGCCTGATCGACTGCCAGCCGTCCCTCGGCCTGCTGACGGTCAACGCGCTGACCTGCGCGCACAGCGTGATCATCCCGCTGGAGTGCGAGTTCTTCGCGCTGCGCGGCGTCGCGCTGCTCATGGAGTCGATCGGCAAGGTCCAGGAGCGGCTCAACAAGAGCCTGGAGATCGACGGCCTGCTCGCCACGATGTACGACCCCCGCACGCTGCACGCCCGCGAGGTGCTGCAGACGATCATGCAGGGCTTCGGCGACAAGGTGTTCCACACGGTCATCAACCGGACGGTTCGCTTCCCCGACGCCACCCTGGCGGGGGAGCCGATCACGCAGTTCGACCCCGGCTCGATGGGCGCCACCGCCTACCGTGAGCTGGCCCGCGAGCTGCTGGCCAGGTGGCCCGCCCGCGTCTGACAGCGATGTCGTCGTAGGTGCCGCGCGATCAGGCCGGTAGGGGACAATGGCAGGTGTGACGACCGGCCAGGAGACCGACCAGGGGACCGAGGAGAGCGCCCCGAGCGGCTTCCAGGTGCACCTGGACGTCTTCGAAGGGCCGTTCGACCTGCTGCTCGGGCTGATCTCCAAGCACAAGCTGGACATCACCGAGGTGTCCCTGCACAAGGTCACCGACGAGTTCATCGCGTACATCCGGTCGCGGGGCCCGGAGTGGGACCTCGACCAGACGAGCCACTTCCTGCTCGTCGCGGCGACCCTGCTCGATCTCAAGGCGGCCCGGCTGCTGCCCACCGGAGAGGTGGAGGACGAGGAGGACCTCGCCCTGCTGGAGGCCCGCGACCTGCTGTTCGCGCGGCTGCTGCAGTATCGGGCGTACAAGGAGGTCGCGAAGATCTTCTCCGGCCGGATGGCCGAGGAGGCGCTGCGCTTCCCGCGCGCCGTGCCGATGGAGAAGCGGTTCGCCGACCTGCTGCCGGAACTCGTGCTCGGCATCGGGCCCGAGCAGCTCGCCAAGATCGCGGCACGGGCCTTCACCCCCAAGGCCCCGCCGTCGGTGTCGGTCTCGCACATCTACCAACCGCTGGCCAGCGTCAGGGAGCAAGCCGCTATTCTTGTCGAGCGGCTGAGGCGGCTGCACACGGCGACCTTCCGGGCGCTGACCGCCGACTGCGCGGGGACGTTCGAGGTCGTCGCCCGCTTCCTGGCCGTCCTTGAGCTGTTCCGGGAGGCCGCGGTCTCCTTCGAACAGGTCGAACCCCTCGGCGACCTGTACGTCACCTGGACGGGAACCGCCGACGGCGACGTCACGGTGGGCGACGACTACGACGAGGGCCGGCGCGAGGAGCGGCCCGCCGAGGCGGGGCCGCAGGGGACGGAGTGAGGCGGGCCACCCGGCCGCGTCGAGGCCGCGCCGAACCGAGGACGCGAACGAACCGGGCGGCGGAGACGTGACCCGCAGGACGAGCGAGGAGCGATGGAAGCGAGCGACACCCCCGGTTCAGGCGACGACCTCGCCGGCTCCGCCGGCGATGTGACGGGGCGGGACGGCGGCGCGCTCGCGTCATCCGGCCCCGGATCACCGGATCCGGCCTCCGTGGCCCGGGAGTCCGAGGTGGAGCCGGTGGAGGGCCCCACGCTCACCGCGGCCCTCGAAGCGATCCTGATGGTGGTGGACGAGCCGGTCGCCGAGGTGACCCTCGCGCAGGTGCTCGAACGCCCGACGGCGGAGGTCGCCGCCGCGCTCCGCGCGCTGTCGGAGGAATACACGGCCTCCGGACGGGGTTTCGACCTGCGGGAGGTGGCCGGAGGCTGGCGCTTCTACACCAGGGCGGAGTGTGCCGCGCTGGTGGAGAGGTTCGTCAGGGACGGCCAGCAGGCGCGGCTGACGCAGGCCGCGCTGGAGACCCTCGCCGTGGTCGCCTACCGGCAGCCGGTCAGCCGGGCCCGGGTGGCGGCGGTGCGCGGCGTGAGCAGCGACGGCGTCATGCGGACGCTGGTCGCACGCGGCCTCGTGGAAGAGGCCGGAACCGACCCGGAGAGCCAGGCAGTGCTCTACCGGACGACGAGTTACTTCCTGGAGAGACTGGGGCTGCGGAGGCCTCGACGAGCTTCCCGAGCTCGCCCCGTTCCTCCCCGGACGACGTGGAAATTCTTGAGGAGCAGAAGTAGTGAACAACAGGCGTGGCACCCCGTCCGGTGAGGGACGCGGTCGGAGCCGGAGCACCGGTCAGCAGGGCGCGAGCCCGCGTGGATCCCGCGGCGGATCCGGCGGCTTCCGCCCCCAGGGCGACCGGCGCGGCGGTTCCCGCGTCCCTGGTTCCCGGTCCGGGTACGGTTTCGACTCCAGGTCCGACTTCCGGCCCGACAGGCCGGACTCCAGGCGGCCCCGCGACGAGGAGGCCCCGCGCGGCGACCGGTACGGCGAGCGCCGTACCGGCGACGCCCGCGACGACCGCTCCCGCGGCCGTTACGGCGACACCGGTCGTTACGGTGACACGGGTCGTTATGGCGACACCGGTCGCCGCGACGCGCGTTCCGGCGGCGAGCGGTATCGCGACGACGACCGGACCTCCTTCCGCGCGGAGCGGGGCGGTTCTCGCGGCAGGTACGGCAGGCCCGAGGGCGGCCGTACCGGCGACCGCGACGGCGGCCGTGGCTTCGACCGCGGTTCCGACCGCGGGTTCGACCGTGGCTCCGACCGCGGCGGCCGCGGCTACGAGCGTGACTTCGACCGTGATCGCGGTTCCGGCCGGGATCGCGGTGCCCGGGACGCCTCCTCCGCTGGCCGTCCCTCGTTCCGTACCGAGGGAACCGGCTCGCGCGGCAGGTACGGCAGGCCGGAGGGCGGCCGGGACCGGCAGCGTGACCGCGACGGCGGTTACGAGACGGCCCAGGAGACGAGGCGGGCGGCCTTCCGTGACGAGGAGCGCGGCGACCGCGACGGCCGGAGCCGGCGCGGCGACCGTGAGGAGCGGAGCGAGCGCGGCGACTTCCGCGCGGCGCGCGGCGGTGGCAGGGGCCGTACGAGCCGTGACGACGTGCAGACGATCGGCCGCCAGGGCGGCGGTCGCGGCCGGTTCGGCGGCGCCGGAGCGAGCGCGGGCTCGCGCGGCGCGGCGCGGCCCGCGGGAGGTTCCAGGGGTCCCGGCGCGCGCCCGGCGGGCAACCCGTTCAAGACGTCCAGGCAGCCGCTGCGCGACCCGGACTTCTACGACGAGGACTACACCGACGAGCGCGACACGACCGAGGTGCCGGGCGGTGAGCGTCTGCAGAAGGTGCTCGCCCAGGCCGGGGTGGCCAGCCGGCGGGCGTGCGAGGAGATGATCGGCGACGGCCGGGTGACGGTGGACGGGCAGACGGTGCGCCGCTTCGGCGCCCGCGTCGATCCCGCCAAGCAGGTCATCCGGGTCGACGGCAAGCGGATCCCGACGTCCTCGGACACCGTCTACTACGCGCTCAACAAGCCGATCGGCGTGGTGAGCACGATGGACGACCCCGAGGGCCGGCCGTGCCTGAACGACTACGTACAGGACCTCGCGCCCCGGCTGTTCCACGTGGGGCGTCTCGACACCGAGACCGAGGGCCTGCTGCTGCTGACCAACGACGGCGAGCTCGCCCACCGGCTGACCCACCCGAGCTACGGCGTGCAGAAGAAGTACTGGGCCAAGGTGCCCGGTCCCGTCCCGCGCGACCTGCACAAGGTGCTGCGCAAGGGCGTGGAGCTGGACGACGGCCTGGCCAAGGTGGACGAGTTCCGGGTCGTGCAGGAGCACGGCCAGCAGGCGCTGGTCGAGGTCGTCCTGCACGAGGGCCGCAAGCACATCGTCCGGCGGCTGCTGGAGACGGTCGGGCACCGGGTGATCGACCTGGCCCGCATCGAGTTCGGCCCGGTCAAGCTCGGCCGGCTCAAGCCGGGAACCGTACGGGCGCTCACCGTGCAGGAGATCGGTGAGCTGTACGCGGCGGTCGGCCTGTAGCCTTTCCGCGCGGCGAACGAAAGCCGCAAGCCGGGCATATTGCTGAAAGCCACGTAGATGGGCCGGGCTCGTCTCCGCGAGGAGACCATGCCCGGCCCAGCGAGAGGGGAACGACATGGTGCGGGCGATTCGCGGAGCCGTCCAGGTCGACGGCAACGATCGTGACGCGATACTCGCCGGGACGACCGAGCTGGTGACCGAGGTGATGGGGCGCAACAACCTCACGACCGACGACGTCATCAGCGTGATCTTCACGTGCACGCCCGACCTCACCGCAGAGTTCCCCGCGCTGGCCGCGCGCAAGCTCGGGTTCCACGACGTGCCCCTGCTGTGCGCGACCGAGATCGACGTGCCGGGCGCGCTTCCGCGCGTGGTGCGGCTGATGGCCCACGTGCAGACCGACCGTCCCCGGCAGGAGATCCAGCATGTGTACCTGCGCGGCGCCGCGGCGCTGCGCGTGGACATCGCCCAGTAGGCGACACCCGGAAGGACCACGCCGGGGCGGCACGGCCGGCGAACCATCACCATCCACCCCACGAGACATCCGTCGCGGGACAGCGCACCCGGGGACGGCGACGGCAGGAAGAGCACGATGACTCCCATCGAGGACGCCGAGATCGGCAGTGTGGTCGTTGTCGGGACGGGCCTCATCGGCACGTCGATCGCACTGGCGCTGCGGCAGCGGGACGTGCGGGTCTTCCTGGCCGACCGGGACGCGGGAGCCGTACGGCTCGCGCGTGAGCTGGGCGCGGGGGAGGACTGGACCGGCGAGCAGCGGGTGGATCTCGCGGTCATCGCCGTGCCGCCCCAGTTCGTCGCCCAGCAACTGCTCGACCTGCAAAAGCGTGACAGCGCCCGCTTCTACACCGACGTGGCGAGCGTGAAGGCGCTCCCGCTGGCCCAGGCCGCCCAGCTCGGCTGCGACCTGTCGGCGTACATCGCGGGGCACCCGCTCGCGGGCCGGGAGCGGTCGGGCCCGGCGGCGGCCCGCGCGGACCTGTTCCTCGGCCGTCCGTGGGCGTACTGCCCCACGGACGAGGCGTCCCCGCGGGCGGTGGCCGCGGTGGAGCGGCTGATCTCGCTGTGCGGCGGCAACGCCGTCCGGGTGGACGCGGACGAGCACGACCGCGCCGTCGCGGTGGTCTCCCACGCCCCGCACGTGACGGCCGCCGCGGTGGCGGCCCGGCTGGCGGAGGCGTCGGAGACGGCGCTCGGGCTGTCGGGGCAGGGCGTGCGCGACGTGACCCGCATCGCGGCCAGCGACCCCGCGCTGTGGACCGGCATCCTCGAGGGCAACGCGCTGCCCGTCGCCGAGGTGCTGGAGGCGCTCGTGGCCGACCTGAGCGCCGCCGCCCGGTCGCTGCGCGCGCTGGCGGGCGACGGCGCGGCGATGGAGCAGGTCACCGATCTCCTGTCGCGCGGCGTGCGGGGGACCGGCAGGATCCCCGGCAAGCACGGCGGCCCGGCGCGGACGTACGCGGTGGTCCAGGTGCTCATCGGCGACCGTCCCGGCGAGCTGGCCCGCCTGGTCCAGGCCGCGGGCGAGACGGGAGTCAACATCGAGGACATCCGCCTGGAGCACGCCACCGGGCTGGAGCTCGGCGCGGCCGAGCTTTACGTCCAGCCGGAGGCGGCGGGAGTGCTCACCGACGGCCTGCGCGAGCGCGGCTGGCAGGTGCCGGGCTGATCCGGTCTCCCGGTGCGGCCGGTGGTGTCCGGGTGACCGCCGGTTCCGGGGCGAGAGCGGGAGCGGTGTAGCGGCGCAGGTCGGGGATCGCCCAGGCGATCGCCGTCACGGCGGCCACGGTGAGCAGTCCGCCCGCGCAGATCACGATGCGCGGGCCGTACGCCGCGCCGGCAACACCATGCAGCAGGTTCGCGATCTGTGGCCCTCCGACCAGCACGACGGTGAGCGCGCCCTGGACACGCCCGCGTACGGCGTCGCCGGTGCGCGCCTGCGTGATCGTGGTGCGGAAGGTGCTCAGCACGAAGTTGACCGCGCCGCCGAGCGCGAGCGCCCCCAGCGCGATCCACAGCTCGGCGGCCAGGCCGGCGAGCACGACGGCGATCCCCCACGCGATGGCGACACCCGCCACGAGGGCGCCGTGGCGCCGGGCGCGGGTGAACGTGCCCGACAGCAGCCCGGCCGCGAAGACCCCGGCGGGGTAGGCCGCGTAGAGCAGCCCCGTCTCCGGGCCGCCCCCGGCCGTGCCGCCGAAGGCGTGGCGGGCCAGCGCGGACCAGCGAGCTGAGGCCGTTGGCCGCTGGCAACAGCTCGGCCGGGACGAGGCGGGGCACGGTGGCCCCCGTCGTCGTCATGACCGTCCCGTAGGTCAGCCCCTGGAAGGCCACCGCCACCAGCAGGACGGGGACGGAGCGGCCGCCCAGGACCGCCTGGATCCACAGGGCCGCGTACGTCAGGGCCAGGCCGAGATGGGCGGCCAGCAGCATCGTCCGCCGGTCCATGACGTCGGCGAGGGCGCCGCTCCACACCGCCGCCACGATCAGCGCGGCGAGCGACACCCCAGCGGCGGCTCCCACGGCCGCCGACGAGCCGGTGACCGTGAACAGCTGCGTCGGCACCGCGACCACGCTGAAGGACCCGCCCACGGCACAGACCACCGAGGCGGCCCACATCCGCCGGAACGCCGGGACGGCCAGCGGCCGGCAGTCGACGGCGAAGGACCGGGCGGAGGCCGGCCTGGAGGAACAGGTGGAAGAACGGGGCGGCCGCGCCGTCGCGGCACTCATCGCGCGACCCCGTCGTCGCCGGTGGCCGTACTTCCCTCCGCCGCCACCGCGTCGGCCACCGGGCCGGCCACCGGGTCAGCCGGAGCGTCGGCCACCACATCGGCGACCACACAGGCGACGTTGTCGGGGGCGCCGGCGGCGTACGCCAGGTCGATCAGCTCGTCGACGACCTGCCGCGGACCGCCGGGACCGGCGAGCGTCTGGCGCAGTACGCCGGCCGGCACGACACCCGGCAGCCCGTCCGAGCAGAGCAGGTAACGGTCACCGGGGACGGCCTCGTGCATCGACAGGTCGGGCAGGGAGGACCCGGCGCCGGTCAGCGCGCGCACCAGGAGCGAGCGCCGCGGGTGGGAGACGGCCTCCTCCGGGGTGAGCCGCCCCTCGTCGATCAACGACTGCACGTACGAGTGGTCGTGGGTGATCTGGAACAGCCCCCCGTCGCGGAACAGGTACGCCCGGCTGTCGCCGATGTGCACCAGCGCCAGCCGCGACCCGGACCACACGAGCGCGGTCAGCGTGGTGACCGCCTCCCCCGACGGTGTCGAGGCGGCGATGTCCCGGATCGCCCGCTCCGCGTCGCCGACGGCGTCGGCGAGCGCGCCGAGCAGGTCCTCGGCGGGCGCGGGCAGGGTCCGCAGGCGCGTGAGCGCGTCGACGGCCGCCGCTGCGGTGCGGTCGCCGCCCGGGCCGCGCATTCCGTCGGCCACCGCGAGCAACCGCTCGCCGGCGTACGCGACGTCCTCGTTGCTCGTTCGCACCGGCCCGGGCTCCGACCGGGCGGCGTAGCGGATCCCCAGCCTGGTCGTGGTGTCCTTCACGGCGCTGCCCCTTCCCGACAGGTGGTCGACGAGGAAGGCGGCGAGGCGGCCGCGGGCCTCGGTCTCGGCCGTGACGTGCCGCCAGTAGGCGGCCACCTCCTCGGCCGCGTCCGGCGAGGGCAGGTCGCACACCTGACGGACGCGCGCCAGCGGCATGCCGAGCCGCCGCAACCCGGCGATCAGGCGGGCCCGTTCCAGCTGGGCCGGGTCGTAGTAGCGGTATCCCGACTCGGCCGTCCACGGCGGCCGGCCGCAGCAGCCCGAGCTCGTCGTACAGCCGCAGCGCCTTGGGCGACAGCCGGGCGGCCCGGGCGAACGTCCCGATGGTCAGCAGCTCCCGCACCACTCCTCCTCGTCCCGGCCGCCACGGCCGGGTGCCGACGATGCTGGGGCTTCACCCAGGGGCAAGGTCAACACGCGCACGGTCAAGAGGCGGAGGATCAGCGGTCCTGCGCCTCATGCCCGAGCCGGGCCTGGATGCCGTCGAGGATGAGGTCCAGCCCTCGCTGGAACTGGCCGTCGAAGTCGTCGTCGGCGAGCTGGGCGTGCCGGGTCAGGGTGGGATACAGCTCCGCCCGCTGGTCGAGGTACTCCTGGGCCTGACGGCGTAGTTCGGTCTCCTCCGCGGAGTCGCGGACCGAGCCGCGCCAGGTGATCTCCGCCGCGGTGTACCCCTGGACGTAGTACGTCAGAGTGCCGACGGCGGCGAGCAGTTCGGGGCCGCGCAGCCCGGCCCGCGCGAGCGTGGCGTAGAACAGCTCGGAGCGGGCGAGGAAGTGCGGGCCCAGCAGGGGACGGACCGCCATCAGCGACGGCAGCCAGGAGTGGCGTTTCATCACGCGGCGACTCTGGTGGAGCTGCCGGGTCAGGACCTGGCGCCAGGGCGTGATGCCGGTGTCGTCGAGTTCGATCTCCGCGAAGACCTGGTCCATGGCCAGGTCGAGCACGTCCTCCTTGCCGCGGACGTACTCGTAGGCCGACATCACCCCCGCGTCGAGCCGGGCGGCGAGGCGGCGCATGGAAAAGCCCGTCACTCCCTCGGCGTCGAGCAGGGCGACGGCGGCCCGCGCGATGCGTTCGCGGGACAGCCGGGGCTTGCGCGGCTGTTCCTCCGTGAACCAGACGGCGGGCGGTCGCTGCCGGGACATCCGCTCCTCCTTCCGTACGACGTACGGCCAACCGTACAGCTAGCTTCGGCACCGCGGTCGTGTCATGGAAGGGAGAGATGTCGTATGACCCCCCAGGAGTGGCTGCGCGCGTACGCGTTGCTGGCACTGCGCGTCAACAGGCAGGTGACCGGGGACGGTGGGGCGACCATGCTCGTCTACCGCGGGCCGCAGGAGTGGAGCGAACAGGTCGAACGGGAGGATCCGCCTCCACCGGGACGGCTGGCCGACGACGCCGAGGCCCTGCTGGACCGGCCGCCGTTCGAACCGGGGCGGGTCCGGTATCTGACGGCGCAGGTGCGGGCGCTGCGCGCGGTCGCCCGGCGCCTCGGCGGGGAGGAACTGCCACTGCCGGAGTACGCCCGCCGGTGCCTGGGTGTCGAGGTGCCCTGGCTGCCGCCGGAGGTGTTCGAGGAGGCGCACGCCCAGCTCGACCGGGCCCTGCCCCGTGCCGGAGGAGGGCCCGGCTCGCTGGCCGAGCGGCTGCGGGCCTGGCAGGCGGCCCACACCCTGCCGGTGGAACGGCTCGGCCGGCTGCCCGCCCTCGTGGAACGGGCCGTGGCCGAGACGCGCCGGCGTACGAACGCGCTGGTGCCGCTGCCGGACGACGAGGTGGTGGAGTGCCGGCTGCAGCGCGGCGCGCATTACCTGGCGGCCGGTCACTACGCGGGCGGACTGCGCTCGACGATCTTCATCAACGCCGATCTGCCGTTCAACCTGGCCGACCTGCTGTACGTGGTGGCGCACGAGGGCCATCCCGGGCACATCGCCGAGTCCATGCTCAAGGAGCTGGTGCTGATCGAGGAGCAGGGCCGGCTCGACCAGTGGGTGAGGTTCATGCTCGGGCCGTCGTTCGTGATCAGCGAAGGGCTCGGGCTGCACGCGCAGGACATCGTCTTCGAGGATGACGAGGCCCAGGCATGGCTGACCGCCAACGTCCTGGCCGAGGAGGGAATCGACCCCGACGGCAGCGACTTCGCCGCCATCCACCGGGCCCGCACCGCGTTGTTCGGCGTCTGGGCCAACGCGGCGTTCCTGGTCGCCGAGGGGCGGCCGGACCACGAGGTCGCGGGCTACCTGTCGCGCTGGGCCCTGCTCTCCGACGCCGAGGCCGCCGCGGTGCTGGGCTCACTGCGCACGGCGGGGATGGGGATCTACACGCTCGGCTACTACCACGGATGGCGGCTGCTGAACTCCTGGCTCGACCACCCCGACCGCACCGTCCGCGTACGGCGCCTGCTCACCGAGCAGTTGCTGCCGGCGGATCTGGAGTCCTGAGGGCGCCCACCAGGCGCGCTCCCCGAGCAGCCGCATGGTGGCCGGCACCAGCAGGCAGCGCACGATCGTCGCGTCCACGGCGACCGCGATCACCAGGCCGACGCCGACCATCTTCATGATCGTCACGCTGGAGAAGGCGAAACCGGCGACGGACACGGCGACGAGGAGGGCGGCGCTGGTGACGACCCCGGCCGTCCGGGCCAGGCCGCGCGCCATCGCCTCCGCGGGATCGGCCCCGCGCTCGCGCTCCTCGCGTACGCGCGACAGGAGGAACATCTCGTAGTCCATCGCCAGCCCGAAGGCGATCGCGACGATCAGCACGGGGAAGTTCACGTCGACGGCTCCGACCGGCTCGAAGCCGAGCAGCCCGGCCAGGCGGCCGTCCTGGAAGATCAGCTTGATGGCGCCGAAGGACGCCGACAGCGACAACAGGTTCAGCAGCACCGACTTGATCGGCAGGATCACCGAGCCGAACGCCAGGAACATCAGGGCGATCGACACCACGGCCACGAACAGCACCATCCACGGCAGGCGGGAGACGACCATGTCCACGATGTCCACCCGCGAGGCGGGCATCCCGGTGAACGACGTGACGGCCCCGGCCGGAGGCGGCACGGCCCGCAGGTCCTCGACCATCCGCACGGCCTCGCGAGACATGGGGTCCATCGCGTAGCCGAGGGTGATCCTGGCGAGAGCGCCGGAGGTCCCGGTGACGGACGCGCCCTCCACACCGGGCACGGCGTCCAGACGGGCGGCGTAACCGTCCAGCGCGGCCCGGTCCAGGGCGCGTGGCGACTCGACGACGGCCGTCACGACCTTGGCGGGGTCGGCGGTGAAGCGCTCGTCCAGTTCCCGGGTCACGGCGCGCGCGTCGGCGCCCGCGGGCAGCACCCAGTCGCCGGGCCTGGCCCAGTTCACACCGAGGAACGGCAGGCCGAGCGCCACGAGCACCGCGACGGCGGCGAGCGCGCTCGCGAGGGGCCGCCGCATGACGGCGTGGGCCAGTCGATGCCACCGCTCGCCGGAGGCGGCGGGCCGGGCGCGGCCGGTTCGCCGCCCTATCACCGCCAGCAGCGCGGGCAGCACGGTGAGGGAGGTCAGCACGGCCAGGACGACCGTGGCGGCGCCCGCGTACGCCATCGACAGCAGGAACCGCGAGGGGAACACCGCGAGCCCCGCGAACGACAGCGCCACGACCGCGCCGGAGAACGCGATCGTCCGGCCCGCGGTGGCCGTCGTCCGCTCCACCGCCGTCTCGACGGACGCGCCCCTGCCGAGCTCCTCCCTGAACCGGGTGACCGCGAGCAGCGCGTAGTCGATCGCCAGGCCGAGGCCGAGCACCGTGACGACCTGGATGGCGAACGTCGAGACGTCGGCGACCAGCGTGACCAGGCGCAGGACCGCCATCGTGCCGAGCGCGGCGACCACGCCGACGGCCAGGGGAAGCGCGGCCGCCAGGAGGCTGCGGAAGACCACCGCCAGCAGGAGCAGCAGGATCGGAACCGAGATCGCCTCGGCCAGGCCGATGTCACGCCCGATCATGCTGTTGACCTGGTCGGTCATGGCCGTGATCCCGCCGAACCGCACGGTCAGGCCCTCGACGTCGAACCTGTCCCGGATGCCGCGCAGGGCCCGCACGCGCTCCTGGTCGTCGGGGGAGCGGAACTGCACGGTGACGTACGTCGCGTGCCGGTCCTCCGACACGAAGCCGGGTGAGCCGGTCGACCAGTACGACTCCAGCCGTACGACGTCCTGGCGGGGGACCGCGTCGAGGGCCCGGCGTACGGGGCAGGCGAAGGCGGGGTCGTCCACGGTGAGGCGGTCGCTTTCGTACAGCACGACGACGTCGGCCGTGTGGCGGCCCAGCGGTCCGGCGAGCAGACGGTCGGCGTGCGAGGACGGGCTGCCGGGGTCGTCGAAGCCCGCGCCGCCGCCGAGGCGGCCGAAGACGCCGACGCCCCAGACGCCCGCGACCACGGTGAACAGCAGCGCGCCCAGCAGGATCAGGCGACGGCGACGGACCGCTAAGCGGCCGAGAGCGCCGAACATGCGCTTCCCCCATTCCGATAGTAGAGAGTGTCACTATCCATAATTGATCGATAGCGACGCTATCCATATCTGCGGGTGGGAGCAAGCCCCGGGCCTATCCTTGGAGGGTGCGGCGAGGGAGAGGGACATGCGGATCGCGGAGCTGAGCAGGCGGACCGGGGTCCCGATCCCCACCATCAAGTACTACATGCGGGAGGGGCTGGTCCCGCCGGGAGAGCGGACCGGCCCCAACCAGGCGCGGTACGGCGAGGAGCACGTCAGGCGGCTGCGGCTGGCCCGGGCGCTGGTCGAGGTCGGCGGGCTGCCGGTGGCCTCGGCCCGTCAGGCGCTCGCGCTGATCTTCTCCTCCGGCATCTCCGAGTTCGACGTGCTCGGCAAGGCGCAGTACGCGCTGACCCCACCCAGGGAGCACGCCGAGGACGACGCCTGGGACGAGGCCGCCGCGCAGGTCGACGACCTGATCGCCCGGCGGGGCTGGCAGGTCAAGCCGGGCAACCCGGCCAGGCGGACGCTGGCGGACGCGCTGGCGACCCTGCGCCGCCTCGGTCAGGACGACTACCTGGACCTGCTGGAGACCTACGCCGAGACCGCCCGAGACCCTGGCGGACACGGAGGTGCGGGCGATCGGCCGGCGCGGCGACCTGCACGCCATGGCCGAGGCGATCGTGATCTGGACGGCTCTCGGCGACCCTGTGCTCGCCTCCCTGCGCCGCCTGGCCCAGGAGGCGCGGGCGGCCCGGGTGCTGGGCGGGACCGCCGAGGAGACCGCCTGAGAGCCGTCGCGCGGGAGGCCCCGTCCCGCCGCCGATGCATGCTTTCCGGCGGTATCCCGGTAGCCTCGGGGACGACGATTCGAAGGGGAGAAGGAGAGCCGGTGTCGGGTCTGGTCGTCGCCATGGACGGTCCCTCGGGATCGGGCAAGTCGAGTGCCTCGAAGGGCGTCGCGCGGGCGCTGGGCCTGCGATACCTCGACACGGGCGCCATGTACCGCGCGGTCACCTGGTGGATGCTCCAGCGGGGCGTGAACCTGGAGGACGCCGCCGAGATCGCCGCGAGGTCCGCCGAGCCCGCACTGGTGATGAGCACCGACCCCGACGCGCCGGGCGTCACCGTGGACGGCGTCGACGTCAACGGGCCGATCCGCGGCCCCGAGGTGACCGGCGCGGTGTCGGCCGTCAGCGCCGTGCCCGAGGTGCGCCGCCGGCTTGTGGCCCTGCAGCGGGAGATCATCGCCGAGTCCCTTCCCGGCGGGGGGATCGTGGTCGAGGGCCGCGACATCGGCACCGTGGTCGCGCCGGACGCGCCCGTCAAGATCTACCTCACGGCGAGCGCCGAGGCGCGCGCCCTGCGCCGTACGGCCGAACTGGACGGGACGACCGTGGAGGCGCAGCGGGCCGCGATGGCCCGGCGCGACACCCTCGACTCGACGCGCAAGGCCGATCCGCTGGCGATGGCCGCGGACGCGGTGGAACTGGACACGACGCCGCTGGACCTGGACGAGGTGATCGCCGAGGTGCTCCGGCTCGTCAAGGAGCGGGTCTGACGCCCGCACGCCCCGCCTGACCGCCTCCAGCGCCGCGTCTGCCGCGCCGTGTCTGCAGAGAAGGGGGTGGGCCACGCGGTG
Organism: Microbispora sp. GKU 823; assembly: GCF_002027145.1. Taxonomy (NCBI): domain Bacteria; kingdom Bacillati; phylum Actinomycetota; class Actinomycetes; order Streptosporangiales; family Streptosporangiaceae; genus Microbispora; species Microbispora sp. GKU 823. The sequence goes on from NZ_MWJN01000034.1 coordinate 30,179, forward strand.
CGACGTACGTACGAGCCCGGCCCCGGAAGCGGTCCGCCGGGAGGCCTCACGGGAGGCCGGGGAGAACGGGAAGAGCAGCCGATGAGGCAGGGTATGGACGTGACGGGGGAGTACGACGAGGACGAGGGCGGCTGGATCGAGGCCGAGCTCGCCGAGCTTTCCGCCGAGGAGGCGGAGCGGGAGCCCGACTCGGGCCCGCTGCCGGTCGTCGCCGTGGTGGGGCGCCCCAACGTCGGCAAGTCGACACTGGTCAACCGCATCATCGGCCGTCGTGAGGCGGTCGTGGAGGACGTGCCGGGCGTGACCCGCGACCGGGTCACCTACGAGGCGACCTGGCGGGGCCGTCGGTTCACGCTGGTGGACACCGGCGGCTGGGACCCCGACGCGACCGGGATGGCCCTGCGCATCGCCGAGCAGGCGCAGATCGCGGCCGAGCTGGCCGACGTGATCCTCTTCGTGGTGGACGCCAGTGTCGGGGTCACCGACTCCGACGAGGCCGTCGGCGCGGTCCTGCGCCGCTCGGGCAAGCCGGTCGTGCTGGCCGCCAACAAGGTCGACAACCAGCAGATGGAGCTGGAGGCGACCGGGCTGTGGTCGCTCGGCCTGGGCGAGCCGCACCCCGTCTCGGCCCTGCACGGCCGCGCCAGCGGCGACCTGCTCGACGTGGTGCTCGACGCGCTGCCCGAGACGCCGCCGCAGACGTTCGGCGAGCGGCGGGGCCCGCGCCGGATCGCGCTGCTGGGCAAGCCCAACGTGGGCAAGTCGTCGCTGCTCAACAAGCTCGCCGGTGAGGAGCGGGTGCTCGTCGACCCGATGGCCGGCACACCCGCGACCCGGTGGACGAGCTGATCGAGCTGGGCGGCACGACGTACCGGTTCATCGACACGGCCGGCATCCGGCGGCGCGACCGCGAGCTGAAGGGCGCGGACTTCTACGCGGCGATGCGCACGCGGGCCGCGCTGGAGCGGGCGGAGGTCGCGGTCGTGCTGATCGACGCCTCCGAGGTGCTGACCGAGCAGGACCTGCGGATCATCGGCCTGGTCATCGAGTCGGGCCGGGCGATGGTGGTCGCGTTCAACAAGTGGGACCTGGTCGACGAGGACCGGCGGTACTACCTGGAGAAGGAGATCGACCGGCAGCTCGTCCGCACGCCCTGGGCGCTGCGGGTGAACATCTCGGCGAAGACCGGCCGCCACGTCGAGAAGCTGGCCCCGGCGATCGAACGGGCCCTGGAGTCGTGGGGCACGCGGGTGCCGACGGCCCGGCTCAACCAGTTCCTCACCGAGCTGGTGCAGGCCACTCCGCCGCCGGTGCGCGGGGGCCGGCAGCCCAAGATCCTGTTCGCCACCCAGGCGTCCACGGAGCCGCCGAAGTTCGTGCTGTTCACCTCGGCGTTCCTGGAGGAGACCTACCGCCGGTTCCTCGAGCGCCGCATCCGCGAGGAGTTCGGCTTCGCGGGCTCCCCGATCGAGGTGACGATGAAGATCCGCGAGAAGCGCAAGAAGAAGTAACCCCGGCCGGCCCTCGGCCGGCACGTCGCGAACGCCGTAGTCCGGGCGGCTCAGTCTCCGCCGCCGTCGCGGGAGGCGGCCGACAGCAGGGCGAGCGCCGCCTGGCGGGCCTGCTCGCCCGTGCCGGCCGTGCCGTGGTGCGCGGCGACGACGGTGGCGCCCTCGACCAGCATGAGCAACTGGCGTCCCAGGAGGGGCGGATCGGCGGCTCCGGCGCGCTCGGCGATGCCGGTCAGCAGGTCGAGGTAGCGGTCGAGGTGGCGCGCGGTGATGGCGCGCACGGGCTCGACGTGATGTTGAGCCGCCGCGTTCAGCATCGCGCAGCCGCGGAAGACCGGATCCTCGTACCACTCTCGCAGCGCGTCGAACACCGCGGCGAGCTGGTCGCGGGGGTCGTCCCCGGCCGCCGCGGCGGCCTCGGCCAGCCAGCGGGTCACGCGTTCGCTGCGGGCCCGGAGCATGGCCTCCACGAGCCCGTCCTTGGTGCCGAAGTGCCGATAGAGCGTCTCCTTCGACACCCCGATGAGGGCGCACAGCTCGGCGACGCCGACGCCGTCGAGCCCGCGTTCGTACAGTACGGCGGTGGCCGCCTCCAGGATGGCGGCGCGGGTGCGCTCCGGATCGATCGTCGAGCCCTTGGGAACCGGCATGCCTAAGATGGTACCGACCGGTTCGATCCGCTGCTACGCTTCGAGATCGTACCGATCGGTTCGATCTCCGGGAGTCCGTCATGTCCGACCCTCTCGCCATCGGCACGCCGGTCCGGCGGGAGACACGTCAGGCGGCGTGGCAGGCGGCGCGGCTGGCTCTCGGCACCGCGTCGGCTCTCGGGCTGGCGCGTTTCGCGTACGGGCTGCTCCTTCCGGCGATGCGGGACGAGCTGCACTGGTCCCTGGGCGAAGCCGGGGCGATGAGCGCCGCCAACGGGCTGGGCTACCTGCTCGGCGCGCTGGTGACCGCGGTCGTCGTACGCCGCCTGGGCACGGCGGCAACCTTCCGGTGGGGCATGGTCCTCACCGCGGTGGCGCTGGCGGCCACCGCGACGAGCGACGCCTATCCGGTGCTGCTGGCGGCGCGTGCCGCGGCCGGCGCGGCGGGCGCGCGTGTTCGTCACCGGCGGCGTCATCGCGTCGCGCCTCGCCGCCCGCGCCGCTCCGGGGCGCCCATCACCGTCTACTTCGCGGGCGCCGGGGTGGGCATCGTCGTCAGTGGCGCCGGCATCCCGACGCTGGGCGACCACCTGCACCTGGCCTGGGCCGGCCTGGGCGTGGCCGCCGGGCTGGCGGCGCTGCTGAGCTGGACCGCCGCCAGGGCCGGGGAGGACGCGCAGCCGGGGGAGGAGGCGCAGGCCGCCGGCGCCGGGCGGGTCCACGTGTGGCCGCTGTGGGGGGTCGCCCTGGCCTACCTGCTGTTCGCCGCCGGTTACATCACCTACATCACCTTCCTGTCCGCCTACCTGGCCGACCGGCACGCGCCGCTCGGGCAGGTGGTGCTCACTTGGACGGCGCTCGGCCTGGCCGTGGTGGCGGCGCCCGCGCTGTGGAGCCGCCCGACCGCGCAGTGGCCCGGCACCCGGGCCCTGGCCGTGCTGCTCGGCCTCCTGGGCGGCGGCGCGGCGCTGGCGATGGCGGCGTCCGCACCACCGGTCATCCTCGCCTCCGCGATCATTTACGGGGCGACGTTCATGGGCGTGCCCGCCGCCGTCACCGCGCTCATCAAGGCGAACACCCCGCCCGCCGACTGGACGGCCACCCTGGCGGCGTTCACCACGATCTTCGCGGCCGGGCAGACCGCGGGCCCGTGGCTCGCCGGGCTCGTCGCCGACCACACCTCGACCGCCGCGACCCTGGCGTGGACCGCGATCCTGTGCGCCGCCGCGGCGCTGATCGCGGCGTCCGCGAATCGCTCCCGCCGGGCCGGGACCGGTTCGGCCGACAAGACACCCGACGCGCAAGCGTCCACGAGACGGTGAGGCGCACCATGGCCACGTTCGCCCTGATCCCCGGCATGTGCCACGGCGGCTGGTGGGCGGGGTGCGCGACACACCGCGGGAGCTGCTGACGATCCTGCTCGAGACGGCCTGATCCCGGCCGGCGGCTACACCGACAAAAGGTTCAGCATCCAGGAAGAAGACCAAACTCCCGCAAAGGACCACGATCGGAGTCGCCCAGTAGCGGGCAACCAACTGCGATCCCGTCCACGCACGGCGTGGACGGCGACGCCCGATCGCCCTATGGGGAGCACATGCTGAACCGACGGAACTTTCTGGCGCTCGGCGGTCTCGTCGCGGGAGGGGCGGTCCTGAGCCCTCCGCTGCTGGCCCTGCGTGCGGGTGCGGCCGATCTCGGGGCACGGCGGACCGGGGCGGCCTCCACCGGACCGTTCCAGGTCCGCATGCCCGTGCCGCAGACGCTGCGGCCGGTGCGCTCGAGCGCCGCCGGCGACGCCTACCAGATCGACATCCGGCCCGCCGACGTGGAGATCTTGCCCGGTGTCACGACCCCCGCGCTGACGTACAACGGGTCCTTCGTCGGACCGACGATCCGGGCCAAGACCGGCCGCCCGGTCACCGTCACCTTCCGCAACTGGCTCGACATGCCGGCCAACGTGCACCTGCACGGCGGTCACACGCCCGCGAGCAGCGACGGCCACCCGATGGACGTCATCGAGCCGGGCCAGTCGCGCGTGTACGAGTACCCGAACGCGCAGCGGGGCGCGACGCTCTGGTACCACGACCACTCCCACCACATGGAGGCGGAGCACGTCTACCGGGGCCTGCACGGCTTCTACCTGATCGACGACGACGCGGAGAAGGGGCTGCGCCTGCCGTCCGGGGCGTTCGACGTGCCCATCCTGATCCGCAACGCCCAAATCGACGAGACCGGTGCGCTCGTCTTCGGCAACCCGGCGGAGCGCACCGTCCTCACCGCCAACGGCAAGGCGCAGCCGTACTTCCCGGTGTTCGCGCGCAAGTACCGCCTCCGGCTGCTCAACGGCTCGACGGAGGGATCGTTCACGCTCGGCCTCGACGGCGTGCAGTTCACCCAGATCTCCTCCGACGGCGGCCTGCTCCCGGAGCCGGTGCCCCGGACGCAGCTGACGCTGAGCGCCGGCGAGCGAACCGACGTGGTGGTGGACTTCTCCCGCCACACGGTCGGCACCCGCCTCGTCCTGTCCGATGCGACCGCGGGCCCCATCGTCCGGTTCGACGTGGTGGGGCAGGCCTCCGACCTCAGCCTGCTGCCCGACGAACTGCGCCCCCTGCCGGCCCTCGGCACCGCCACCGTCGAGCGCGAGGTGACGCTGAGCTTCGACATGTCGGGCTCCATGCCGGTGGGGCTCGTCAACGGCCAGCCGTACGACCCGAACCGGAACGACTTCCAGATCAAGCGGGGTTCGACCGAGATCTGGCGCGTCGTCAACGGGGACACCGCCTGGGGGTTCCCGCACAACTTCCACCTGCACCAGACGTCCTTCCGGGTGCTGGAGCGCGACGGCGGCGCGCCGACGCTCGACGACGCGGGGCTGAAGGACACGCTGCCCCTGGCGGCGGGCTCGGTCGTGCGCCTGCAGGCCACCTTCAACGACTACGTCGGCCGGTACGTGTACCACTGCCACTTCCTGGAGCACTCCTCCCTCGGCATGATGGGGCAGATGGAGATCGTTCCGTGACGCGGCCCGGGGGTAGGGAATACCCTACCCCCGGGACTGCCGCTCGCCGGATCGATCTGCGGCGGGCGGGTCAATAGCGTTGGGGACATGCGCCGACTTCTCTCCCGCCTCGGCGGCGACACGGTCTACATCCTCGTCGGGTTCCCCCTCGCGACGATCACGTTCTGCCTCACGGTGGCCGGCCTGTCGGCCGGCACCGGCCTGCTGGTGGTCTGGGTGGGCGTGCCCGTCCTCGCCCTCACCCTCCTCATCGCCCGGGGGATGGGCGACGTCGAGCGGCTCCGCATGCGCGGCGTGCTGGGCAGGGACGTGCCCCGGCCGCGGTATCCCACCTCGCCGCCCGGGGCCGGCCTGTTCCGCAGGACGGTCACCCCGCTCGCCGGGGGCCAGCCCTGGCTCGACGTGCTGCACGCGCTGCTGGCCTTCCCGGTCGCGATCGTCGCGTTCTGCGTGACCGTCACCTGGTGGGCGCTGGCTCTCGCCGGGCTGACCTATCCGCTGTACGGGTGGATCACCTCGAACATCCCCGGCAACACCGAGCTGCCCGAACTTCTCGGCCTCGGCCGGGGCTACCTGGTCGGCAGCGTCTTCTACGTCGCGATCGGGGTGATCGCCGCGATCACCCTCTACCCGGTCGTCCGCTCCTGCGCGCTCATCAAGGCATCGCTGGGCCGGGCGCTGCTGACGGCGTCGCCGAGCTGCAGGAGCGCATCGACGACCTCACCGAGGGCCGCCACGCCGCCGCCCACGCGGAGGCGAACGCGCTGCGCCGCCTGGAGCGCGACATCCACGACGGGCCCCAGCAGCGCCTGGTCCACCTGGCGATGGAGCTGTCGCGGGCCCAGCGGGAGCTGCAGAAGGACGCTACCGCCGCGCACGAGACGATCGGCAAGGCCATCAGCGCCACCCGGGAGACCCTGGACGAGCTGCGGGCGCTGTCGCGCGGCATCGCCCCGCCGATCCTCGCCGACCGCGGCCTCGCGCCGGCGCTGGCCGCCCTGGCCGGCCGCTGCACGGTGCCGGTGGAACTGGACGTCCAGACGGCCGAGCGGTATCCCGCGCTCATCGAGAACACCATCTACTTCGTCACCGCCGAGTCGCTCACCAACGTGGCCAAGCACAGCAGGGCGACGTCCTGCTCGGTCGGGCTGACCAGGATCGGCGACACGCTCATCCTCACGATCGGGGATGATGGGGTCGGCGGCGCACACGTCGCCAAGGGACACGGCCTGTCCGGCCTGGCCGACCGGCTGCGGGCCGTCGACGGCGAGCTGTCGGTGCGGTCGCCGGCGGGCGGGCCGACACTGATCACGGCGGAGGTTCCGTGCGCGTAGTGGTGGCCGACGACGCCGTTCTCATCCGGGAGGGGCTCGTCCGCCTGCTGGAGGAGTTCGGCTGCGAGGTCGTCGAGACCGTGGGCACGGGGGAGGATCTGGTCAAGGCCGTCGTCGCCCACCGGCCCGACGTGTCGGTGGTCGACGTGCGGATGCCGCCGACGTTCACCGACGAGGGCCTGCGCGCCGCCGTCGAGGCGCGGGAGAAGGCGCCGGGCGCACCCGTGCTGATCCTCTCGCAGTACGTCGAGGTGTCGTACGCGGACGACCTGCTGGCCGACGCCCGCGGCGCGGTCGGCTACCTGCTGAAGGACCGCGTGGTCGACGTCGAGGAGTTCATGGACGGCCTGCGGCGGGTCGCCGCAGGGGGGACGGTCTTCGACCCCCAGGTCGTCGCCCAGTTGATGGTGCGGCGGCGGCGCGACGACCCGCTGGCCTCGCTGACGCCGCGCGAGCGCGAGGTCCTGTCGCTGATGGCCGAGGGCAGGTCGAACCCCGCGATCGCCCGCCGCCTCGTCGTCACCGAGGGCGCGGTGGAAAAGCACATCCGCGGCATCTTCACCAAGCTCGGCCTGCACGCCGAGGACGGCGACCAGCACCGCCGCGTCCTCGCGGTGCTGGCCTACCTCCGCTCCTGACCGCACGCGTCAGGCCGGGTGGTTGCCGCCGCCCATCTCGTACGGCGTGGTGACGCCCTCGTAGGCGAGGTGGAACTCCATTCCCTGGGCGGCGTGCGCCAGGTCGTGGCAGTGGGACATCCACATGCCGGGGTTGTCCGCCACCAGGGCGACCTCCCAGACCTCGCCGGGGGCGACGTCGAAGGTGTCCATCGCCAGCCCGGTCGCGGGCACGCCGTTGCGGGACAGGATCCGCACGTGGTGGCCGTGCGGGTGCATCGGATGGGTGTCGGTGCCCCGGTTCACCACCCTGATCCTCACGGTCTGGCCCTGCCGCACGACGGGGGTGGGGATGTTCGGCCAGGCCTTGCCGTTCACCGTCTGGGCGAGCCTCGGCAGGCCGTCGGCCATGGCGAGGGTCTTGTCCAGCACCCAGGTGACCTCCTGGTCGAACCGGGCCGGCGGGGCGGTGGCCGCGCCGTACCGGGTGATGTCAACGATCGGCCCGGCCGCCGCCGGAGGCGTCGCCGGTCCGTTGACGAGGAGGGCGGGGCGGTCCCCGGCCGTCAGCAGCACCGGGCCGGAGGGCACGGTGAAGGTCAGGTCGTAACGGCCGCCCGCGGCGAGGTGCAGACGGTCGCCGTCCAGGTCGGTCGCCCCCGGCACGTCGCCGCCGTCCACCGCCGCGATCCGGTACGGCGCGCCGCCCAGCCCGAGGACCACGGGCCGGGTGTCGGTGTTCACCACGCGAAGCCGCGTCCGGGCGCCGGGCGGCAGCGCGAGGCGGGCGAGCCCGTCCACCCGCGCCGCGCCGTCCACCGACAGCGTGGGCCGGGTGCCGAACGTGTGCAGCGCGAGGACGTGGTCCTCGCTCTCCGGCAGAGGGGCGGCCGGATCGACGACCAGCAGGCCGAACAGCCCGCGCGGCACGGCGACGCTGGAGTTCTGGTGACTGTGATACCAGTACGTGCCGGCGTCTTCGGCCCGGAACCGGTAGACGTGGGTCTGCCCGGGCGCCACGGCGTTCTGGGTGACGCCGGGCACACCGTCCTCGCCGGACGGCACGTCGTACCCGTGCCAGTGGACGGTCACCGCCTGTCCGGGCAGCCGGTTGCGTAGGGTGACCTCCACCAGGTCGCCCTGCCGCACCCGCAGCACGGGCCCGGGCACCTGGCCGTTGAACGACCACGCGTCGATCGGGCCGGAGGCGAGCCGTACGGTGGCGGGCTGTGCGGTGAGCGTGAAGCGGCGGACCCGAGGCTTCGCCCGCGACGGCCCGCCGGCTGCCGCGGCGGACGGGCCGTGCAGCAGGTCGACGGAGATGCCCTGGGCAGGTGCGTGGTCGCCGAAGTGCGGGTGACCGCCCGACCAGCCGCCGCCCACGGTCAGGGCGACGGCGAGCGCGAGCACGCCGGTCCCGGCGGCCTGCCAGCGGTCGCCCGGCGTGCGGACCGCGCCGAGCAGCCGCCATGACACGACGGACGCCGCGGCGAACAGCGCGAGCACCGCCGCCGCTCCGCCGCCCGTGACCGGATAGGAGATCACGACTCCGCAGGCGACCCCGGCGACCGCGCCGTACGCGGTGACCAGCAGGGGGAACGCGACGAGCCGGGGGGACAGGACGGGAGCGCCGCCTCCGGACGGCGCGCGCAGCAGCCGGGGCAGGCTGACGGCCGCCGAGGCGAGCGCGGGAAGGACGACCAGGGGCAGGGCCAACGTGACCTTCTCCGCCACGAACCACCAGCCCGCCCGGGCGAGGCCGAGCGTGACGGGGATCCTCAGCGCCGTCACGACGATCGCCGCGGCGCACAGGGCCGCGGCGATCAGGCGGGTCCGCCGTCCGGCCGCGGCGGGCTGCCGCAGACCGGCCAGGGCGACCCCGGCGGTCCGCGGCCCAGGCGGCCGCGACCAGGACGAACAGGATCTGATCGAGAGCGATCAGCCGTGCGGTGCTCACGCCGCGACGCGCGCCCCGGAGGGGGCCGCGACCGGCGCGCCCTTGACCAGGGCACGGGCCCGGCGCACGACGACGACGGCCACGGCGAGGATCGCCACGCCGTCGAGGGCGTGGAAGCCCATGACGACCAGGCTGGCCGTGGTCGTCGCGGTCTCCGTCGCGCCCGCGATCTCCGCCAGCGGGAAGATGACGAACAACTGCACCGCGACCAGCACGAACGGCAGGATCGACAGACCCGCCACCTTGCCGCCCGCGCGGGCGATCAGGGCCACGACCGTGGTCAGCAGCGAGACGAGCGGGATCACCATCGTGCCGTTCATGGCGTGGTAGTTGATGGCGGCGTTCGGGTCGCCCGGCGCCGGGTGCGGGGTCTCGAACGCACCGAACGTGGCGAGGTAGAACTGGGCGAGCACGGCGACGAGCTGCAGAACGGCGAACCCGAAGAACACCTTGCGCATATGGGGCCTCCTCAGTCGGGAAGGGACGAGCCCCGGGGGTTCTGCGGGGCGACGGCGGGAGCCGGAACGGTACGCCGCAATGGTGGACCGCCCGGTGTCCCGGGCACCCGGGACACCCGTCCCTGTCCGCCGGGAAGTTCGCCGCGCGGGAAGTCCCCGAGACCCGGGCCGCCCCTCGGGCCGGTGTCAGCGGGTCCAGGGCGGCACGAGCCGGTCGGTCCCCTTGGGGGCCAGGTCGCAGGCGTCCGCCGCGGTCACCCCGCCGGGGTTGTAGACCTCGCAGCCGGCCGGTGCGACCACGATCGCGGTGAAGCCCGACTCGGCGCCGGCGTGCATCCGGCGGCCCACGTCCGCGGGCATGACGACGGTGTCCCCGGCCTCGACGCCGACGGTCTCGCCGTCGAGTTCGACGGTCGCGCCGCCGGTGAGGAAGGTCCACACCTGCTCGCCGTCGGCGGCGTGGTAGGGGCCGCTGTTGCCGGCCGGCATGTCCACCCGCCACACGGCCTGGGTGGCGCCTCCCTGGGTGGGCGAGGCGAGGGTGGTCATGACGCCGTTGGGCGTGGTGCTCCTGCGGCTGTCGACGGAACGGATGACGGGCATGTCGTGACTCCTTGGTGTGAGAGAGCGGGCGGAGGTCAGGCGATCCAGGGCGGCACGCCGTGCACGGTGCCGTCGGGCAGGACGGCCCGGGCCCCGGCGGGGGCGGTGACGACGGCGGTGAAGCCCTCACCGGCGCCCGCGGTGACGCGGCGCGGGGTCGAGGGCGGCATGACCACGGTGTCGCCGGGCGCGACCGTGAACGTCTCCCCGCCGAGCTCGACGGTGGCGGTCCCGCCGAGGAACGTCCACACCTGCTCGGCGTCGAAGTCGTGCAGCGGTCCGCTCGTCGCGGGGGTCGCCTCGACGCGCCACACGGCCCGGGCGGCGCGCCCAGGGTGGGCGAGGCGAAGGTGGTCATGACCCCGGCCGGGGTCTCGGATCTGCGGCATTGGGCATGACGGATGACAGGCATCGCCGGCGTCTCCTAAGATAGACAATGTCGTTGTCGGTAATAGTGAACCTGGTTGTCTATCTTGTCAATCGACCCGCCCGGCTTCGAGCTGCCCCTGCGGCTCTTCCTGGGGTTTCGCGTCCTCATCGACGAACTGCACGCCGAGCTCGCCCGTCAGGGGCATCCGCACGCCCGGCCCATGCACGGGTTCGTCATGCAGGCGATCGGCACGGAGGGCACGACCGCCGTGGAGCTGGGCCGCACGCTGGGCGTCAGCAAACAGGCGGCGGGCAAGACGATCGAGACGCTCGAGCGCATTGGCTACGTGGAGCGCGCCCGCGACCCCCGCGACACGCGCCGCAAGATCGTACGGCTCACGCCGTCGGGGGTGGACATGCTGGTGCGCTCGGCCCGGATCTTCGACGACCTGCGGGCCCGCTGGGCCGCCGTGATCGGCGACGAGCGGCTCAGGGCACTGGAGGCCGACCTGCGGAAGGTGACGCCGCAGGACGTCTTCCGCCTCGACGTGCCCGGATGGTTCGGCGCCTGACCCGGCAGGGGCGCGGGGTCAGGCGCGGCGGCGGGGCAGGGCCAGAGAGGCGGCCGCGCCGAGCACGCACAGCCCGCACGTGATCAGGAAGATCTCGGTGTACTCCGCGTGCAGCGCCGCCTGGACCTTCGCCGTGTAGTCCGCGAGCCTTCGGGCGTACTCGGCCGCGTCCACCCCGAACGGCAGCGGCGTGTCCAGGTGCGCGGTGAGCGACTGGAACCGGTGGAAGCCCCAGGCCGACAGCGCGGCCACGCCCAGCAGCATGCCCATCATCCTGGCCACCACGACCGCCGCCGACGCCACGCCGTGCTGCGCCGCCGGGACCACGCGCAGCACCGCGGACGAGACGGGGGCGATCACCACTCCGAGGCCGAGGCCGGCCACCACGAGGTCGACGTCCATCCGCACGCCGGCCGAGGCCAGGTCGAGCGGCCACCGGGAGATCATCCAGTAGCCCGCGGCGGCCACCGCCATCCCCGCGAGCGCCACCGGGCGCTCGCCGAACCGCCGCACCAGGATCCCGCCGAGAAACGCCGCGACCGCCAGCGCGGCGAGGAACCGGGTGAGCACCAGGGCGCCGCCCACCGCGTCCTTGCCGAGCAGCGTCTGCGCCGCGAGCTGCACGTCGACCAGCGTGACCAGCAGCGCCGCCCCGGCGAGCAGGCTCACCGCCAAAGTGGCGAGCAGCGGTGTCCTCGGCACGCCCGCCAGGTCGAGCAGGCGGACCGGCGAGCGGATCTCCCACAGCACGAACAGCACGGCCGCGACCGCCCCGGCGGCCACGCACGGCAGCCCCCACGGGGGCAGCACGGCCGTGTCGGGGGAGGGGTTGTAGAGCCCGGCGACCAGCAGGCCGAGCGCCAGCGCGAGCAGGACGCCGCCGCCCGCGTCCACCTTCCCCGTGTGCACCCCGCCGGAGGGCCGGCCGTACGGCTCGCGCCCGCCGGGGACGCCGCCTGCACGGCGACGGCGGCCAGCAGCGCGAGCGGGAGGTTGACCCAGAAGATGCCGCGCCATCCGGCGAGCGCGGCCAGGCCCGCGCCGTACAGTGGGCCGAGCACGCTGCCGAGCTCCTGCGCCGCGCCGACCGCGCCGAGCGCCATCGGCCGGGCGCGTTCGTCCCACAGGTCGCCGACGAGGGCCATGGTGATCGGCAGCAGCGCGCCGCCCGCCACGCCCTGGAGCGTACGGCCCGCGACCAGCGCCGGGACGCTCGCCGCCAGGGCGGTGACGAGGGAACCGGCGGCGAACCCGGCCAGGCACGCGTGGATCAGCGGGCGCCTGCCGTACCGGTCGGACAGGCGGCCGAGCAGCGGCATCGCCGCGACGTAGCCGAGCAGGAACCCGGTCACGACCGGGGTCGCGCGCTCCAGGTGGTTCAGCGGCACGCCGACGTCGGCGGCGACGTCCACGAGCACGGTGACGACGACGTACGCGTCGAGCGCGGCGAGCAGCACCGCGGCCCCGCCGACGCCCAGCGCGAGACGCCGGCGCCGCGTGGCGGGCCCGCCCGTCCCGCTCGCCCGCGTCTGCCCGGCCGCGCCGGTGGCGTCGGTGGCGTCGGTCACGACGCGGGCGGGGCGATGGTCACGGGGGCGTCGTAGTCCCCCAGGGTCACGGCCACGGAACCGCCGGTCAGCGGCAGGTCGAGCTTGAGCAGGCGGCTGGTGGCCTTGTCGATCCAGAGCGTGCCGGTCACCCCCTGCTGCACGCCGGGGACCAGCGTGGCCAGCACCTGCTGCGACAGCGCGGCCGTCACCCGGTAGGCGGCGGCGTCGCCGACCTTCTCCTCCGCCTGCGTCTGCACGTCCTTCGCGGTGGACAGCAGGTCGGGTACGCCGGTCAGCACGGCGGAGGGGTTGTAAAGGGCCATGAGCTGCTGCCGGGTCATGGTCTGGAAGCCGCCGGTGGGTCCCTTGAAGTAGACCTTGTCGCCGACGAGCACGAACTCGATCTCCTGCAGTCCCGCGATCTCGATCTGCAGGGTGCCCTTGGCGTCGCCCTCCCGGGTGAGGCTGCCCTCGGCGTGCCGGACCGGTACGGCGGGCTTGTCCTTGGTCTCGATCGTGAAGGCGACCGTCTTGACCGTCCGCATGGCCTCGGCCGAGCGCTTCAGCAACGCGGGACCGTCCGGCAGGGCCGTGTCGCTCTTCGCGCTGCAGGCGGTCACGAGCAGCAAACCGGCCACGACGAGCCCGAGGATTGTTCGCACAGCCGGATCGTAGCGAGCGGGCGGGGCCGGCACGCGCTCCCTTGGGAATCGGTTTGGCGCGGCCCGCCACGGGAAGTCGGGACCGGTGCTCATCCCCCGCCGTCCCGCAGCCCCCTCACCGGGTGCCGCGGACCGCCTGGAGATGGTCGACGATCGGTGTGTAGATCTGTTCCAGGGCGGACACCTGCTCGGGGGTCATCAGGTCGATGAAGTGCCGGCGGACGCTCGCCACGTGATCCGGCGCCACCCGCTGGATCGTCTCCCAGCCGTGGTCGGTCAGCACGGCGAACGTGCCGCGCCGGTCGTCCTCGCAGTCCTGCCGGGTCACCAGGCCGGCGGCCTCCATCCGCGAGATCTGGTGGGACAGCCGGCTGCGCGACTGGATCGTGGCGTCGGCCAGCTCGCTCATGCGCATGCGGCGGCCGGGGCTCTCCGAGAGGTTCACGAGGATCTCGTAGTCGTTCAGCGACAGCCCGGTGCCCTGCAGCTCCCGGTCGAGCTGGTGGAAGAGCAGGCGGTGGGCGGCCAGATGGGCCCGCCAGGCGCGCTGCTCCTGCGGGGTGAGCCAATCGGGGGCTTCCATGACCACCAGCATAAGATCAATTCGACGGATGGAGCGGAATGCCTGACAGCGAGAACGGTGAGAGCCTCGGCACCGTCGTGGTCGCGGGCGCGGCCAACCTCGCCATCGCGCTGGCCAAGCTCGTGGCCGGCCTGCTCAGCTCCTCCTCGGCGATGCTGTCGGAGGCCGCGCACTCGGCGGCCGACACCGCCACCGAGGTCGTGCTGTTCGCCGCGATCCGGCACGGCGAGCGCCCCGCTGACCCCCGCCATCCGCTGGGCCACGGGCGTGCCGCCTACCTGTGGGCGATCGTGGCGGCCTGCTTCACGCTGGTCGTGGGGGCCGGGTTCTCGCTGACGCACGGCTGGCACACGATCACCGCGGGGGAGGACCTGGGCGACATCGGGGTGTCGTACCTCGTGCTCGCGGTGTCCTTCGCGATCGAGTCGGTCTCCCTGTGGCGGGCGCTGCGGCAGCTTCGCGGCGAGGCCCGCCGCTGGCGGGTGAGCCCCGGGCGGCTGCTGCACCGCACCTCCGACACCATGCTCAAGGCCGTCGTGCTGGAGGACTTGGCCGCGCTGATCGGCATCGCGACGGCCGGCGTCGGCCTGCTGCTTTCGCAGCTCACCGGCTCGGCCGTATGGGACGGCGTCGCGTCGATCGTCATCGGGCTGCTGCTGCTCGGCGTGGCGCTGACCCTGATCAGGACCAACGCCTCGCTGCTCATCGGCCAGGCGGCGCCGCGCGGGTTGCAGGAGGAGATCCGCGGCGAGCTGGCCGCCCAGCCGGAGGTCGAGGCCGTCGTCGAGCTGGTCACCGTCATGATGGGGCCCGGCCAGGTCATGGTCGCGGCGAAGGTCGACTTCCGCGACGAGACGTCCGGGGAGCGGCTGGAGCTCGCCTCCGACCAGGTGGAGCGCCGGCTCACCGAGCGCTTCCCGGAGATCCGGCAGGTCTTCCTCGACCCCACCCCGGGCCGGTCAACCGCCAAGGAGGCGTAGCTTGGCGGGCTCGTCGGTGACCGCGGACGCGATCACGGTGCCGGCCGTCCACTCGACGAAGTGACGGCCCTGCCATTCCAGCGGGATCGACAGCCCGTCCACCAGCGGCAGGGCCGACAGGTCCACCTCGCGCAGCCGGTCGAGCGTGAGCTCTCCCCGCTTGACCAGGGCCTCCTTGCGTACCCACTGCCGGATCAGCCCGCGGTTGTCGTCACCGACCAGCTTCGCCTCCGCGGGGGTCAGCGCGAGCTCCACCAGCCTCTCGTCGCCGGGCCGTTCGTGGCGTGCTCGGCGTCCACGCCCACCCGGCCGAAACCGGCGACCGCGCAGACGTAGCCCGAGGTGTGCGCCAGGCTGATCGACACCTCGGGGGCCTCGGCCAGCCAGGGCCGCCCGTGGGCCTGCCCGCACCCCTCGCATCGCTGCACCACGGTCAGCATGCAGGCGCGGGTGCCGAGCAGTTCCGCGGCGCAGTGCCGTACGAGCAGGTGGGCGGCGACGAAGTCGAGGCGGTCCCGCTTGCGGGTGAAACGCCCCGCGCGCTCGCGCTCGGCCTCGGTCAGTGTGCCGGCGACCATGTCCAGCACGTCGTCGGTGTGGCCGGCCACGGCCAGTGGGGGGCGCACGAGCCCACTGTAGGGGAGCGATGTGACGATCACGTGAACTGGGGTCCAGGACGCCGCGGCCGCTTCGGCCTGCACTGCTTCCCCACGTTCTACCAGGGCCTATACCTCGCGTATATCGGCCTGTCCGATCCTCGACCCGAGCCGATCCCGGCTTGGTCCCCGATCGTCGGTGGGTGCGTCGTGACGCACCGCCAGGGAGAGGAAGCAATGACGACATCGAGAAGACGTGTCGGCGCCGCCGCCGCGGTGACCGTGATGGCGGCGGCGGCCTCGGTGGTCTTCGTCGCCCACCCGGCCGGCGCGGTCACCTGCTCCGTCACTCCGGCGCCGGGGGTCGGCGCCGTCTCGGTCCGGTCCCAGAAGAGCACCACGTCCGGCTACGTCATCACGACCCTGTACGCGGGCCAGTACCTCCCGTCGCTGTGCCAGAGCGAGAGCGGTGGCTACTACAGCTCTTGCGGCGGGTCCAGCTACTGGATCTACATCCCGGGTGAGCTGACCTATCCGAGATGGGTCGCGGCCGCATGTGTGCGGCTCGTGAAGGATCGGGTCGGCACGTGACCTTCGCCCTGACCACGCCATCCGTGGGTCCGGCGTAAGCGCGCCCGGCACATCGGGATGCGACGACGAGTGAGTGACCCGGGCCGTTCGCGTCCTCAACGGCAGTCGCACCTGGCGGCAACTGCAGGCGGGCGACACGTTCGGCTTCGTCGCGCACAGCGCGCTACTCCTGGCGTCAGCAACCCGCAGGAACGCAATGGACTTACTCGTCCGGGTTCCGGTCCGGGGCGGTATGGCCCGGACCGGAAGCCCGGAGCGGGGACGGTCACCCGGCCAGGGCGGCCATCCACGACTCGATCTCGTCGGCACGGCGGGGCAGCGCGGCCGACATCAGACGGGCGCCGTCGGCCGTGACGACGAGGTCGTCCTCGATGCGGACGCCGATCCCGCGCAGCTCCGGCGGCAGCGTCAGGTCGTCGGGCTGGAGGTAGAGCCCCGGCTCCACGGTCAGCACCTGGCCCTCCTCCAGCACGCCGTCGAGGTAGGTCTCCGCCCGCGCCCGGGCGCAGTCGTGCACGTCCAGGCCCAGCATGTGGCCGCTGCTGCACAGGGTGTAGCGCCGGTGCAGGCCCGCGTCGGCCTGCGCCCGGGTCAGCAGGCCCCACTCGCGCAGCCCGTCGGAGATCACCCGCATGGCGGTCTCGTGGAACTCGCGGAAGCGCACCCCGGGCCGCAGCACGGCGATGGCGGCCGTCTGCGCCTCGTAGACCAGGTCGTACACCTGCCGCTGGATCGGGCTGAACCGGCCGGACAGCGGCAGCGTGCGGGTGACGTCGGCCGTGTAGAGGTTGTCGCCCTCGACCCCGGCGTCCAGCAGCAGCATCTCGGCGGGGTCGAGCCGTCCGTCGTTGCGGATCCAGTGCAGCACGCAGGCGTGCGCCCCGGAGGCCACGATCGACTGGTAGCCCACGGCGTTGCCCTCCAGACGCGAGCGCAGGCCGAAGACACCCTCGACGTACCGCTCGCCGCGTGGGTGCGCGAGGGCTGCGGGCAGCGCGCGCACGACGTCCTCGAACCCGCGCGCGGTCGCGTCCACCGCCTGCTGCAGCTCCGCGATCTCCCACTCGTCCTTGACCAGCCGCAGCTCCGACAGGACCGCGGCCAGTTCGGCGTCGCGGTCGTCGCCGGCGGGGGAGACGAGGCCGTCGACCGAGGCGTCCACCCCGCGGAGCACGCGCGCCGGTCCGCTCAGCGCCGCCGGCAGCGTGTCGATGTGCGCGCACTCGATCTGGTACGCCGCCTCGGCCTCCGCGAGGTCGAAACGGCGGCCCACCCAGAACTCGCCGTACCGCCGGTCGCGGTAGAACTCCTGCGACTCGGCGCGGGACGGGCGGGGATGCAGGAACAGCCGCGCGTCGCCCGACGGCTCGATCACCAGGACGTCGTCGGGCTGCTGGCCGCCGGTCAGGTAGGCGAACGCGCTGTGCGTACGGAACCGGTGGTCGTCGTCGTTGCTGCGGGCCTGCAGCGTGCCCGAGGGGATGACGAGCCGCTCGCCGGGCAGGCGTTCGGCGAGCCGTGCCCGCCGCTTGGCCGCGTACGCGGCGACCGGCAGCGGCGCCACGTCCTCGCGCGTGTCGGCCCAGCCGCCGCGCATGAACTCCGCGAGCGCGTCTGAGATCGGGAGATCGTGGCTCCCGGTGTTGAGCTTCTCGGCCATCCTCTGCCCCCAGGGTGCGGTGATATTTCGCCATCGTAGGGGTGGGGGCCCTTGACGAGGTAGGACGACCGCTGTTGCCTGGGGAAACAGGATTCGCCGCTCCGGGCCGGCCGGCGGGAGCGGAAGCGGGGACATGTCCCCCGGGTGCCCCTGAGAGGCGGTGTCGATGCTCATCGGGACGATCTTGCAGAGTAAGGGAACAGGTGTGGCGACCGTTCCTCCGCACGCCACGGTGTCCGAGCTTCTCGCCCGGCTGGCGGAGCTCAACATCGGCGCGGTGGTGGTCTCCGAGGATGGCCTGTCCATCGCGGGCATCGTGTCGGAACGCGACGTCGTGCGGCGGCTCAACGAGCACGGCGCGGCGCTGCTCGCCATGCCCGTCTCGTCGATCATGACCGCGGAGGTGCGAACCTGCGGCCCGGACGCCAACGTCGAGGACCTGCGCCGCACCATGACCAACCACCGGATCAGGCACGTGCCCGTGGTCCGCGACGGCCGGCTGGCCGGCATCGTCAGCATCGGCGACGTCGTCAAGACCTCGATCCAGGAACTGGAGAGCGAAAAGGAGGCCCTGGTCGACTACATCAACGGCTGACGCTCGGCCCCGCCGGCGTGGGGCGCGGTCACCCGCCTCGCCCCGCGTCCCGGGGGCGGCGATTTAGACTCGCCTGCGTGAAGCTGAAGCTGGATCTCCACGACATCTACAACAAGGGCAGCGAGATCGACAAGGCGCTGCACGGCATCATCCAGGAGGCCGTACGCAAGAAGGCGACCCAGGTGGAGATCATCCCGGGCAAGGGGTCCGGCCAGCTCAAGAAGAAGGTGCTGCGCTTCCTGGAACAGAAGGAGATCAAGGCGCTGTACCACCGGATCGACAAGGATTCCAAGAACCACGGCCGCCTGTTCGTCTACTTCCAGTGGAAGTAAGGACACATCGCGTCTACCAGAGTAAACGTCATATTGATCTTCCCGAGGGCGCAACCAGGGCACTCGACCCGGTCTGCTCTTAAGTGAAGAACGTGTCCATGGCCTTTCGCGCCCGGTCCGCTGCGTTCGGCATGAGGTGGGTGTACGTCCGGAGCGTGAAGCTAGGGTCGGCGTGACCGAGGTATTCAGCGACCGTGCGAATGTCGACCCCGGCACTGAGCCACGCCGATGCCGCAGTGTGCGCAGCACACGCATCCGTGTCCGCGGTGAGACTTCCGGCGCGCTCCCTTCGCCGGCGGCGGCACGATGCCGGCACGCTCAAGGCGGCCCGAAGCCGGGCCGCGCGCGCCGCCGTCACGGCAACGCCGCCGCCTCCCGCTGGCGCTCCCGGCGGCCGGCTAGAAGCACCGCCGGACGGCTGGCGCGGACGAGTGGAGCGGGCCGCCGCGCGACAGTACAGGTCTGATCACGGGCGGCGGGGTCGGGCTGGAACAACCGCCAGTGCCGCGCGGCGCATGGTGGCGCCTCCGGCGGGGGGCGCTCTGGCTCCGGGATGGCCTCGAACATAGGTGCGGTTGTGGGGTGGCTGGTGTGGGAGCCATCCCGCCCGCCATCGACCCCAGGCAAGCCCAGCAGCCCGCCTCCTCCAGCGCAAGCCCGGCTGTGACCGTTGGCATCCAATGCCCGTGGAAGGTGCCCAGGCGGAGGGACACGTCAAGCCGGGCTTGCGCCTCCGTCGTCGGCCCGCTGCCGCTCCGCGGTGGGGTCGACGGCAGACGGGATGGGGCAGGTGCGGCTCTGCGTCAAGGGCCCGTCATGGCCTACGAAGGAAGCGGCCAGTTATAGATGGCCAAGGGGCGAAGCCGCGACGGGCCGATGGGACTGATTTGAGGGGATTATGTCGCACACCGAGACTTATCCCCCGTTTCCGCGCATGTGACTGTTCCTGCCCGGAAATCCCTGCCACCCAAATCCGGTCAGGCAGAAAATTCACCCTTGCCGGGCCGATGGTTGCCCCTCACAATCCCATGTGTATCCGGGAGAAGGGGTGGGTTGTGCGGGCATTCAATCGTGTCATGGGCGGGAAGCCGGCGCAGGCGTCTGCGGCCCTAGCGATGATCACTGCTCTGATCGCGGTTCCTACCGGTTCTGCCAAGGCAACCGAGTCGGACTGCGATTCCTTCATAACAAGCCAGTTCAAAATTATCGGTTCGGGCGCGTCCTTCCAGGCCTACGGAAGGAGCGTGAACCTGCTGAACGACGATACCTTCAATCACAGCTTCACCTACATCTCCTCCGGGTATCAGTTTGGCGACCTCGTCTGGGTAGACCGCAGCCTCAATCCGATGTCCTCCAACGTCCCCACATATTTCAGCGACGACTCCTACGTCACCTCGCGGGCGGCTGGAAGCAGTGTGGTCCAACTGAGGACATGGCGTCGCTACAGGTCGTCAACTGGAACACCACCACTCAGGAACACTTCGCGGCGCGGGCGTGCTTCCGCCCCTGGGACGGCAGGCCGAGTGTCTGCGGAAAGTGGTACGTCGATCGGACGTAGGGTCATCGAAGTCTCGTCGCGCGCCGGCTCTGCCGCAACGCTGCGTGGATGTGCTCAAGAAGCATCAGAAGCACCAAGAGCGGGAGCGCGATGACGTCGGGGAGCGCTGGCAGGAACGCGGCCTGGAGCTCGCGTCGAGCATGGGGGCCCGCTGGACGCGCCCAACGTCAGGCCCGTCATAGCGGCGCGACGGCCATGGACCGCAGCCACGGCATGTGATCCACAAGCCGTGGTCACACAGAAGCCCTCTGGAGACCAGCGCAACAAACCTTCCGGCCCATGTCGCCAGGATGGTGCTCAGAGTTCCGCTTCAACGTCAGTCCCATCGGGGGCGGCGGAGGGGTCTGTACGGACCGGACACCTCATTCAGGCAGTTCGCAAAGCGTGAGGTCCGGCGCGCCCAGGCTCCCGGAGATGCACTGGGGGCACTTCACTCACCAGCAGGGGCCCGGCAGGCGGGCTCCTCGCCAGGCTCGGCACCGTCGCAAGAGTCGGCCGGATCGCCGGAGCGAGCGCAGGCCTGCAGCGATGAGATAAGCCCGTGCCCGTAGATCATCAGCGAGTCCACCCGGCGCCACCCTTCGCATCGGGGATCACAACCGCCCTTGTCGATCGTAATCACATCGACACGATCTGTCATCGGCACGTGTGTTCGCATCGTTCGCTCTGCACAGACACGTCCCTCTCGCGGAACCGCCGGTTAGGGGGTGGTGCGGGATGTGCGGCCACGCGC
Organism: Microbispora sp. GKU 823; assembly: GCF_002027145.1. NCBI lineage: Bacteria > Bacillati > Actinomycetota > Actinomycetes > Streptosporangiales > Streptosporangiaceae > Microbispora > Microbispora sp. GKU 823. Next base: position 51,112 of record NZ_MWJN01000034.1, read on the forward strand.
TGGCAAGTCACAAAGTTTGACAGCGCCGCAGGACCCGGGAATGTAGGGCATCCCTCATGCGGCGGTTCGTGGCTGTGTCTAGATGCTTGTCCTCGCGATCAGTGAGGGCACAACGAGGGCACATGACGTCAAGATCAGCCGTGAAACACTGAGAACCACCGAGACAACCATTGCAGGTCATCAAGGTGGTTCTCAGGGTTACTGCAGGCCAGAACGGCGCTCAATCACTTCCAGTGGAAGTAAGGGCGGCTCACGAGCTTCACGTCAGGTGGACCGCCGGTGTGTCGGTGGGACGGCCTGGGCTGTATGTGCTGGGGCTGGTCGTGCTGCCCCGTAGCGCGAGTCCACGTACGTCCGCGGCGTCGAGGCCGGCCACCGCGCGAGGTGGCGGCCACCTCGCGCGGTAGCCGGCCGTACGACGGTGCTGAGCTCAACCGGCGAAATGGCCCGCCACGCCTGACCCTCCGGACGGCGCGGGCAGGTCGAGGTGCTCGCGCAACGTCGTCCCGGTGTACTCGGTACGGTAGGCGCCTCTCTCCTGCAGTTCCGGAACCAGCTTGTTCACGATGTCCTCCAGCGAGGAGGGGAGCAGGTGCGGGCTGATGTTGAACCCGTCCACCGCGCGCGTACGCACGTACCGCACCCATTCGTCGGCGACCTGCGACGCGGTGCCGACGAAGGCGCGCTCGCGCGGTGTGACCCGGCGCACGAGCTGCAGGATCGACAGGTTCTCCGCTGCGGCCTGCTCCCGCCACCGGGCGATGGTGGCGAGCTTGCCGGTGCGCCGCTCGATGGGGAGCGTGCCGCGGGAGGGGTCCAGCTCGGCCTGGCTCGGCTCGATGTCGGGCAGCGGGCCGTGCGGGTCGTAGTCCGACAGGTCGGTGTCCCAGTACTGCTCCAGGAACGCGATCGCCCGGGGCGGCGAGAGTTGCTCCGCATGCACCCACTCGGCGCGCTCCCTGGCCTCCTCCGGAGTGTCGCCGAGGATCACCGAGGCGCCGGGGAGGATGCGCAGCGAGTCCGGCGAGCGGCCGTAGCGGGCCAGCCGGGCGCGCAGATCGGCGGCGTAGGCGACGGCCTTGTCGTAGTCGGTGTTGGCCGAGAACACCACGTCGGCGTGGCGGGCCGCCAGTTCACGGCCGCCGTCGGAGTCGCCCGCCTGGAACAGCACCGGCCGTCCCTGGGGGCTGGCCGGAACGGTGGCGCGGGCGCGCAGCCGTACCAGGTCGGTGCCGCGTTCCACCTCGCGGATCGCTCCGGGCCGTGCCCAGGACGACTCCTCTCCTGATTCTGCGATCGCGTCCGGCGCCCAGGACGCCCACAGTTCCTTGGCCGCGTCCACGAACTGCGTGGCCCGTTCGTAGCGCCGCTCATGGGGGAGCCAGCCGCCGTGGCGGAAGTTCGCGCCCGTCCAGGCGTTGTCGGTGGTGACGATGTTCCAGCCGGCCCGCCCTCCGGACAGGAGGTCCAGGCTCGCCAGGCGGCGGGCGAGGTCCGCGGGGAAGTTGTAGGTCGTGTTCTGGGTGGCGACCAGGCCGATCCGCTCGGTCACCGCGGCGAGGGCGGAGAGCTGGGTGATCGCGTCGGGACGGCCGGCGACGTCCAGGTCGTGCACGCGGCCGCGGTTCTCCCGTACGCGCAGCCCTTCGCCGAGGAAGAAGGCGTCGAAGAGCCCGCGCTCCAGGAGCTGCGCGACGTGGACGAAGGTCTCGATCGCGGTGTGGGACGCGGCGTCCGGGTCCGTCCAGACGAGCTGTGGGCCGACCCCGGGATAGAACACGCCGAGGTGCACCTGGGCGTGCGGGTCGTAGGGGGCGCCGGTCGGGCTGGGGGAGGTCATGGCGTCGTCCCTTCAGGCGGTCGCGCTCGCGACGGCGGCGAAGCGGTTGGCGGGACGGGGCAGGCCCAGCGTCGTACGGAGCGTGGCTCCGGGCGCGGGCGGCGCGTGCAGACCCGCCGCGGCGAGCGCGGGCAGCACTTCCCCGGCGAGCACCGGCAGGTCGGTGGCGAGGACGGCGGGGTGCAGGCGAACCCCGTCGACGGCCGGGGGGGGAGGGAACGCAGCAGCTCCACGAGCCCGGCGGCCGGTCCGGCGTAGCGCAGGCGTCCCGAGTCCGGCCACGGCGTCGCCGCGTCCAGGGCGGCGAGTCGCTTCGCCGCCGGCTCGGCGGCGTCGAGAACGACCTCGATCTCGGCGAACGCGAGCGCCGCGCCCGCGTCCCTGGCCTGCTGCGCCCGACGGGCGAGCGCGCCGGCGTCGGCCTCGCTCACGAGCACCACGTCGGCCGAGGCGTCGAGCTCCAGGCCGGCCGGGGCGAGCACGACGACCTGTCCCTGCGGTGGGCGCGGCGTGATGAGCGGTCCCGAGACGCTGAAGCTCGTCCCGGTGTAGTTGACGTGATGCACGCGGTCGGAGTCGAGGTAGCGGCCGGTGGCCGCATCCTTGATCACCGCGTCGTCCTCCCAGGAGTCCCACAGCAGGCGCGCCACCTCGACGACGTCGGCCGCCTCACGCCGCGCGTCCTCTTCCGTGAGCGCCTGCGCCCCGATGGTGGCGAGGGCGTCGTCGCCGGCGGCCGCGCCGACCACCCAGGCCGCCCGGCCCTTGCTGGCGTGGTCCAGGCTCGCCAGCTGCGTGGCCAGGTGGAACGGCTCCGTCGTGGTCGCGTGCAGCGTGGGGGCGAGCCCGATCCCGCTGGTCAGAAGGGCGGCGAACCCGGCCCGGGTGCCTGCCTCCAGCCGCCCGGCGTCGTCCGGCGCAGGGCCCGCCGGGAGCGGGGTGTCGGCGAAGGTGGCGAGCGCGAAACCCGCCGCCTCCGCTTCGGTGACGACCCGCCGCAGCGCGGCGGCCGTCAGCGTGTGCGCGGGCGGATGGCCGCTGTGGCGCCAGGCGGCCGGATGGGCGCCGTCTCCGTCCAGATCGATGGCGAGCAACAGGCGACGGTCGGTCATGGTCGGCTCATCGTCCTTTCTCCGTACGGTCTTCCTCCGCGGCCCTTCCCTCCGGCAATTAGCCGCTTTATTGGTAGGAATACTCTGAAAGGTCGATCTGTTCCCGCACAGGCGATCTTTTTCGGAACCGTTCCCGGGTGCCCGGGACTCAGCCCACGACCGGGGGAGCCGCACCGCCTGACCCTGTCGCGGGCCGCCAGCCGAGCTCGGGCCCCAGCCTCGTGGCGATGTCGGTGAGGATCTGCACGTAGTCCTCGTGGTCGAAGGTGAACGGCAGCGCGAACGCGACCTCGTCGATCTCCCGGAAGGCGGCGTGCGCGTACAGTCGCTCGGCGATCTCGGCGGAGCTGCCGACGAGGTCGGGCGCGAACATCATGCGGGCCGGTCCCTGCGGCGTGGCGGTGCGGGGCGCGCGCTTGTCGGCGTACTCCTTGTACTTAATCCGCTGCTCCGGCGTGGCCGTGTCCGTGGGGATGACGACCAGGCCCTGGGAGACGCGGGCCCTCCTGCCGTCGGGGTGGCGGGCGCGGAACTCCCGTACGTGGGAGAGCTGGATCTCGGCGAAGTTCTCCGACTCCTCCGCCTTGACGACGCTGCTGGTCAGGAAGTTCATGCCGTGTTCGCCCGCCCATCGGGCCGAGCGGAGGCTGCCGCCGCCGTACCACATGCGGGCGCCCAGGCCGGGCGAGTGGGGCTGGACCCGGTCGGAGAAGACCTCGAATCCCTCGGTGCCGCTGAAGTCGGTGGCCGGCTCGCCGCGTACGAAGGACAGCAGCCGGCGCACCCGTTCGTGACTGAAGTCCTCCAGGTCGGCGGTGCCGGGGTGGAGCGCGTCCTTGACCCGGTCGTAATGCAGCGGCGGCCCGACGCTGACGCCCGGGTTGAGCCGGCCCCCGGACAGGATGTCCACCGTGGCCAGGTCCTCGGCGAGCCGCAGCGGGTTCTCCCAGCCGAGGGGGATGACCGCCGTCCCCAGTTCGATGCGGGTGGTGCGCTGGGAGGCCGCCGCCAGGACGGCGACCGGGGAGGAGATGCCGTACTGCAGGTGGCGGTGCCGCACCCACGCGCTGTCGAAGCCGAGCCGCTCGCCCAGCTCGATGATCCGCAGCGTCGACTCGTGTCCCGGGCGCGGGTCGTCCCCGTCGAACAGCCCGATGGTCAGGAAACCCAGCTTGCGCAGTGGTTGCGTGGGCAGCGGCACGGCGGTTCCTCCTTCTCCTCGGTTGAAGCCAACCAGGAATGACGGGAAATAATTGCCGGGGCTCAGCGGGTCCGCAGCACCAGTTCGCCGATCTCGGGAAGTACGGCGTCCGCGACCGAGATCTTCTTGTCGATCAGCCCGTTGGCGTGGAAGAGGTCGGCGGCGTGCTGCTGCTCGGCGACGAACTCCTCGCTGACCGGGTGCAGCCCCCAGGGGCGGGTGCGCAGCGCGTGCTCCCAGGCGTCGAGGTCCCCGTCGAACAGCGCGGCCGCCTCACGCGGGTGCTCCGCGGTCCAGCGGTCGGCCTCCTGGAGCGCGGTGACGATCCTGGCCAGCTCGTCGGGCCGCTCCCGGGCGAAGTCGCGGCGGGTGAACCAGAGCGAGCGGTGGCTGAACAGGCCGTCGGTCTCCACGAGCGTCCTCGTCCGCGACTCGACCGGCGTCAGGTACGGATAGGAGCCCACCCAGGCGTCCACGTCGCCGTTCACCAGCAGTTCGGCGGCGTTGCCGTAGGCGTCCACAGGGACGATGTCGCCCCACCCGAGCCCGGCGCGCTCCAGGGCCAGCAGCAGCAGCGTGGTCTGCCACGAGCCGTGCCCGAGCGCCACCCGCTTGCCCTTCAGCTCCGCCACGGAGCCGATCGGCGAGTCGTCCCGCACCACCAGGCGGCCGTTCTCGACACGTGGCTCCGAGATCGCCACGTACACGATGTCGTGTCCTTTGGCCTGGGCGGTGACCGGGGGAGTGGAGCCGGTGCCGATGAAGTCGTACCCGCCGTCGAACAGATGGTCGCCGTGCGCGGACGGGAGCGCCCTGGTAGGATCGACCGGCGCGCCCCGGCCCAGCGCGTTCAGGTCCACCCACTCCGCGCCGGGCAGCAGGTCGCGGTGGCGGGCCACCCACAAGGTGTTGTTCTGCGGGAAGAAGCCGACTCGGGTGGTCATGAGGTGCGTCCTTTCAGTAGCGGCAGTACATGGCGGCCCACGCGGCGGGCCTCTTCGAGATGGGGAATTCCGGCCAGGATGAACGCGTCCACGCCGAGGTCCAGGAGCTGGTCGAGGCGTTCGGCGACCTGGTGGTAGTCGCCGACCAGGCCGAAGGCGGGGCCGTCGCGCAGCTGGCTGAACCCGCCCCACACGTTGGGGGCGACCTCCAGGCTGCGGGGATCGTCACCGGCCCCGGTGAGGAAGGAGCGGCTGCGCCGCACACCGACGGAGTCGCCCCCGCCGGAGTCGTCGCCGCGCGGCCTGGCCTCCCAGCCCTGCCGGATCTCCTCCCACGCCTCCTCCTCGCTTTCACGGGCCAGCACGTCCACGCGTACGGCGAACCGGGGCGGCGTGGCGCTGTGCGCGCGTACGGCGTCGAACTTCTCCGCCAGCGCGTCGAACGGCTCCAGCCACGACAGGTAGTAGTCGGCGTGCCGGCCTGCGGCGTCGATGGCGGCGGGGGAGGAGCCGGAGAAGAAGATCTCCGGGAACGGCTGCCCGGCCAGCTCCTCCGGCAGCCCCGCGTCCTCCACCTGGTAGAAGCGGCCGTGATGGGTGTGCCCGCCCTGCCAGACGCCCTTGAGCACGTCCAGGAACTCCGAGGTCCGCGCGTAGCGGTCGTCGTGGTCCACCTTGTCGCCCCACCAGAGCTGGGCGGGACCACCGCCGCCGGAGATGACGTTGTAGACGATCCGGCCGCCGGTCGCCCGTTGCAGCGTGGCCGTCATCCGTGCCGCCTGCACCGGGTGCAGGAACCCGGGCTGGAAGGCCACCATGAAGCGGTACGACGTGGTCTCGCGGGCCAGCGTCGCGGCGGCGGCCCACGGGTCGTCGGTGTGCGGGAAGTTCGGCAGCAGCCCGCCGACGAAGCCGGACTCCTCGGCCGCCCGCGCGACCTCGGCCATGTAGTCGGCGTGCGTGTAGCCGTCGTCCCGGCCGTCCCGGATGCCTGGCGCGGTGCCGTTGGGAGCGAATCCGCCCCGGCTGCGTACCCTGCGGCGCAGCGACGGCTGGTCGCCCTCCATGTGGATGCGCCAGTAGATGTCAACCGGCAACGGTGCGCTCCTTCACGTGCTCGCCGAGGCGGTAGACGTCCTCGGTCTGGACGAAGAACTCGGTGACGCCCCGCCCGGCGTACTCCTCCACGCGGTCCAGCGAGGCCAGGTGGACGCCGTAGCGCAGGCCCGGCAGCTCGGGGACGAGGGAGTCCAGGTCGTCGCCCTCGGCGAAGACGTGCACGTCCGCGTGCCGCCGCGACAGAGCGAGGGCCTCGGGAGAGGTGCCGGAAAGGTGCACCTCGGGGAAGGGCGGCGCCGACAGCGGCGGGCCGAAGCCCCCCGCGGCGACCTCGTAGAAGTCGCCCCGGAATTCGAACGGGCCGCCGTGCCAGACGCCCTTGGCGACGGTCAGGAATTCGCCGGCACGGGCATAGCGGTCGGGGCCGGTCAGGAAGTCGCCCTGCGCCCTGGCCGTGGCCGGGTCCAGGTCCACCGCGAGCCGCCAGCCCAGCCGACCGGCGGCGAAGCGCTGCAGCGAGGCCGAGAGCTTGGCCGCGTAGACGGGGGTGGCGGCCGCGGTGTGGAACCCGGCGACCACGCGCAGGTGCCGGGTACGCCGCAAGACGTTCGCGGCGACGCTCAGGGACTCCTGCCCGCCGGGGTCGAACGGCACCAGCGCCCCCGCCAGCCCTGCCAGGTCCGCGGCCACGGCGGTCCGTCCGGCCGGATCGGTCAGGGCGGGCCGTACGTCGGTGACGAACGCGGGCAGCTCCGGCGCGGCGGTGCTCCTGGTGGGGAGGACGATGTGGAAGCGGGACGGCGCGGGGGCCGCCGCCGCGCGGGGGCCGTCCCGGGGTGGGTCGTGCCGCGGCGGGTCATCATGCCACCGCCGCCACGGGTGCCTCTTCGAGCACGGCGTCGATGCGCGGAAGCGGCTCCTCGACCGGCGGCTCGATCAGGGAACCGGCCGAAGGACTGCCGGAGATGAACAGGACGGTCATGTCAGATCTTTCCTAGGAGTTCGGCGGAAACGGGCGGCGTCCTGACCGGGCGTGCCGGCTGCCCCGTCTCTTCGAGGAACGTGGGCGGCGGCACGTGGTAGGGCGGCTGCGCCGTCGCGGGCAGCGGCGCGGCCCTCGCTCGCGGGCGGCGAACTCCTGCCGGACCGCCGCCAGCGTCTCGGGCTGCTCCACCAGCGTGACGGCCGCCGAGGCCAGGTAACGGGCGGCGGCCAGCAGCCCGGCGTGCGCGATCGCGGTGCCGGTCGAGGCCGTGGCCGCCCACGAGTGCAGCGGCACGCCGATCGGAACCACCGCCGCGGTCAGGCTGAGGTGCGGCGCCGTCCAGCTCACCTCCGACGTGTCGCTGGACGGCCCGCCCAGGTCCGGCTCGGCGGGCGGACGCAGGGGCAGGACCACTGTCGCCAGGCCGGCGCCCGGTCTGCCGATCGCCTCCTGCAGCCGCACCGCGAACTCGTGGTCGGCGTCGGTGAACGCGGGCGGCCCGAGCTCACTCATCGTGTGGTGCAGGAGCTCCGCGCCCGCCCGGTTGCCGAGCCCCTCTCTGATCGCCGTCACCAGCCGGTGTTCGAGCCGGGTCTGGCTGGCGACGGCGGCGGCCGCGGCGCAGGCCACGACCTTGTCATAGAGGGTCCTGGCCCGCTCGTGGGTGGCCTCGCGGACGTAGACCCACAACGTCTGCAGGTCGGGGGTGACGTTGGGGGCGCCGCCGCCGCCGATGGCGTAGCCGATCCGGCCCGACGGCGAGACGTTGCCCGCGCGCAGCCGCTCGATCATGCCGGTCAGCAGGAGCACCCCGTCCAGGCCGCTCCGGGTGCCCAGCGGGTTCGAGCCGTGGCCGGGCGAGCCGAGAAAGGAGAACGTGGCCGAGTACAGCGCGCTGGTGACCTCCCAGCCCGTCCCGGTGACGGGAGCGGGATGCCAGTCGAGGAAGGCGTCGAGGCCGTCGTACGCGCCGTCGCGCACCGCGTACGCCTTGCCGACGAGCTGCTCCTCGCCCGTGGAGGCGAACACCCTGATCGTCGCCCGGCCGCGCAGGGCCCTGGCGGCGGCGATGGCCGCGCCGGTGGACGCCGCCGCCAGGGCGTTGTGGCCGCACCCGTGGCCGTGACCGTACGCGGGGGCGTACTCGTCGCCCTCGAACACGGTGGGCTCGTGGCGAGGGACGCCCGCGCGCTGGGACAGGCCGGGCAGCGCGTCGTACTCGACGTTGAAGCCGAGCACGGGGCCGCTGTCACCGGAGGTGGCGACGAAGGCGGCCGGCAGCCCGGCGGTGCCCCACGAGATCGTGAAGCCGTGCGAGCGCAGCAACTCGGCGGTGGCCAGCGCGGAGCGCCACTCGCGCAGCGACGGCTCCGCGTAGGCCCAGATCCGGTCCGCGAGCCCGGTCAGCACGGGCGCGTTCTCGTCGATCCACGCGGTCGCCGCGGTGCCCGGCGCCCGCCGCGCAGGCTGGGCCGGTGTGGTCACGGTCCCCGGTGCGCGGGGTGCGGGCGGGGTCGGCGCGGTCACCGTGCCACCTCCTCGCGCGGCGTGCCCGCGTGGCTGTCGACGCCGAGGTCGGCGAGCAGGCGGCGGCGCAGCTCGACGAAGACGGGATCCGTCCTGTCGCGCGGTCGGTCGATGCCGACCTGCAGGTCCGTGACGAACCTGCCCTCGCGCAGCACCGCGATCCGGTCGGCGAGCAGGATCGCCTCCTCGACGTCGTGCGTGACCAGCACCACGGCCGGGCGGTGCCGGGCGCACAACTCGGCGATCAGGTCCTGCATGTGCAGCCGGGTGAGCGCGTCGAGCGCGGCGAACGGCTCGTCCAGCAGGAGCAGCTCCGGCTCGCGTACCAGGGCCCTGGCCAGTGCCACCCGCTGGGCCTCGCCGCCGGAGAGCGTCGCGGGCCAGGCGTCGGCGTGCCGGCTCAGGCCCACCTCCGCCAGAGCCGCGAGCCCCTTGGCGCGGGCGGAGCGGCCCTGTCCGATGACGACGTTCGCGAGCGCGCGCTTGGAGGGGATGAGCCGCGGCTCCTGGAAGACGACCGTGCGCACCGGGGGCACGAGCACGGTTCCGCCGGTGGCGCGTCCAGACCGGCGAGGATGCGCAGCAGCGTCGTCTTCCCCGTGCCGCTCGCGCCGAGCAGCGCGAGGAACTCGCCGCGGCGCACGTCCAGGTCCACCCCGTCGAGCACGGCGCGCTCGCCGAAGACCTTGCGCAGCCCTCTGGTCCGTACGGCGAGGCCTGCCGATTCTGCGCTCACCTCTGGGCTCATCGGATGCTCACCGCCCTGCGCCAGGGCATCGTCACCCGTTCGATCAGCCGCAGCGCCAGGTCGGCCAGCAACCCGATCACCGCGTACAGCAGCACGCACAGCGCCAGGATGTCGGTACGCAGGTAGTCGGTGGCCCGGGCCATCAGGTAGCCGAGCCCGGCCGTCACGTTGATCTCCTCGGCCGCGATCAGCGCGATCACGCTGAGCGTGGTGGCCAGGCGCAGCCCGGCGAAGACCGACGGCAGCGCCCCCGGCAGCACGACCTCGCGCGCGATCGCGAGCCGGCCGAGGCCGAACGAGCGAGCCGCCTCGACGACCTTGCGGTCCACGTTGCGCACGCCGCTGGAGACGTTGACGTACATGGGGAAGGTGCAGGCCACGCCGATCAGGAGGATCTTGGAGGCCTCCTCGATCCCGAACCAGACGACGAACAGCGAGGTCAGCGCCAGGAAGGGGATGGCGCGCAGCGCCTGCATCGAGGAGTCCACGAGCTCCTCGCCGAGCCGGGTGAAACCGGAGACCACGCCGAGCAGCAGGCCGGTGGAGGCGCCCAGCACCAGGCCGAGGCCGGCCCGGGTGACGGAGACGCGCAGCGCCTCCGGGAGCTGGCCGTCGGCCCACAGCTCGCCGAAGGTCTTGAGGACGTCTTGGGGGCCGGCGAGCACGTCCTCGGTGAGGACGCCGGAGGCGGTGGCCGCGTACCAGGCCGCCAGCAGCAGAAGGGGGCCGACGGCCCGCAGCGCGAACGTGAGCGCGGGCGCGCGTCCCGCGGCACGGGGCGGGTTCGGGGCGACGAGCCCCTGCACTGCGGTGCTCATTGCTTGGCGTTCCCGAGCTTCGTCACGTCCACAACGTGCTGGGAGACGTCCAGCGGCGCGGTGAGCACCTTCTGGTCGAGGAAGAACTTCGCGACCTCCTGATATTTCGCGATCTCGGTGGCGGTGACCGCCTGGGCGGGCTTGCCCTTCTTCTGGATGTCGACCACCAGGTCCTTCTGCTCGCCCTGCACGGCCTGCGGGCCCGCCTGGGTGAAGACGTTCAGGTACGCCGCCGGGTCGGCGATCTCCTTCGCGCTGCCCTCCTTGATGAACTCGAACAGGGCCTTGACCACCTCGGGATGCTCCTCGAGCAGCTTGTTGGCGGCCACGTAGATCACGTAGTTGTCCGACTTGATGGCCTCGCCGTCGGCCAGGATCCGTGCGTCCAGCTCGGTGACGGCGGGGACGAGGAAGGTGGAGAACGTCGACCAGGCGTCCACCTTGCCCGAGCCGAAGACCGGTGCGGTCTGCGGCGGGCTCAGGTAGACGCGCTTGACCTTGTCCACCGGCACGTTGAACGTCTGCAGCGCCTTGAGCAGCAGGTATTCGCTGGTGCCGCCGTGCCCGACCGCCACGGTGTGCCCGGCCAGGTCCGCGACCGACTTGATCGGCGAGTCGTTCTTGACCACGATCCCCTCGCCGGCGAGATCGGGCGGCACCGTGGCGAAGATCTTGAAGCTGGGCTTGACGGCCAGCGCGGTGACGCCGGAGGTGATCGAACCGGTTGCGATGTCGAGCGAACCGGCGTTGATGGCCTGGGCGGCGGGGGCGAAGACGGAGAAGTCGCCGGCCCACTTGACCTTGGCGTTGACCTTGGCCAGGGCGGCGTCCAGGCTGCCGTCCTTTTTCGCGGCGGCCAGGAAACCGCTGTTGCCCGGGTCCGAGATCCGGACGACCACCTGCTCCTGGCCTGTGGTGGCGCCGGTGCCGCCGCCACAGGCCGCGGCCAGGAGGACGAGAGGGACGGCGAGCAGCAGCTTACGCATGGGTGACTCCTTGCAGCGGGGTGTGGTCGGCCCAGGCCGCGACGTCCACGGGCGCTTCGAGGAAGCGGTGGCCGCGCAGGAAGTGCTCCTGCTCGGCCAGCAGATCGAGGCGTTCGGGCGACAGGTCCAGGTGAAGCGAGGCGCCGGGGACGTAGGCGGCGGCCACGCCGGTCGCGCCCGCGCCGGTCTCGGCGCCGAGAATCCTGGCGACCTCCTCCGGGTGATCGGCGGCCCAGTCGGCCGCCCGCAGCAGCACGCCGAGGAAGCGGGTGACCACATCGGGGTGCTCGTCGAGCAGGCGCTGGTGCACGGTGATCGGCCGCGGGGTGCCGTTGTTCACCCGCGCCCGCCGGTCCGGCACGGCGTCGAGGTCGATGCCGACCTCCGCGCCATGGCGCAGGGCGGCTTCGACGGCGAGTGCGCCCTTGACGTAGACCGCGTCCACCTTGCCGGAGGCCAGCGCGACCAGCTCGGCCTCCCATTGGCCGCCGCCGGGTTCGGCCACGACATCCACCGGCTCGGCGTCGCCGAGGCCGAGCCCGGCCAGCCCCAGCGCCCCGTGGAAGCCACGCAGGGCCATGGCCCGCCAGAAGTCGATGGCGATGCGGTGCCGGGGCACGGCCAGGCGCAGGCCCTTGAGTTGCGCGGGGTGCTCCAGGGCGCTGCCGGCGCGGACCAGGATGGCCTGCCGCTCCTCGATCCAGGTGAGCCCGATCAGCCGGGTGGCCTCGCCGCGCGAGCGGGCCCAGAGCGCGGGCACGTTGCCGCCTTCGCGGAACAGACCGGTCAGGGCGTGGGTGTAGTGCGTCTCGCGAGGGACGCCGGGGCCGTCGTCCTGGAGGGACCGGACTTCGATCCCCTCGGCGGCGAACTCTCCGGCCAGCCAGCCCTGGTGCACCGCGATGCCCGTCGCGGTGGGCACGGGACAGCGGGTGAACCAGATGGTGTCGAGTGCGGCTGTCGTCATGGAAGGGATTTTGCTAGTAAATTGGTAGGGAATGCAAAGATTGTCCCGCGATGCGGGAAGCGTTCTCGGCGGGACCGGCTCTCACCTGGTCTCGGCTCTCCCTACTCGGAAGACAGGGTTTCCCGTATGGCAGCAGAAGGCGGCGTGCAGTCCGTACGCAGGGCGGTCGGCATGCTCGACTGCTTCGGCGGCGGGCACGCCTCGCTCAGCCTGTCCGACCTCTCGCGCAGGATGGGACTGTCCACCTCGACCACGCACCGCCTGGCCAGGACGCTGACCGCCGCGGGCTTCCTGGAGCAGGAGGCGCGCACGGGCCGCTACCGGCTCGGACCGTCGATCACCGAGCTGGGGCAGCTCTCCTTCCACCGGCGCGGCTTGCACCGCATCGCGCCCGAACTGGCCGAGCTGGCCCGGATCACCTCCGCCACCGTGGACCTGGCCGTCCGCAACGACAGGCACGCGGTCATCCTGAGCGGCGGCTCGCTCAACCCCGACAGCGGCATCGGCCTGCGCCGCCCGTTGCACTCCACGGCGTTGGGCAAGGTCCTGCTGGCCTGGGACCCGGAGGGCAGGGCGGACCTGGAGGCGCTCGGCCCCCTGCGGGCGCTGACCGGCCGCACCATCGTGGACCACGGCGAGCTGCGCGCCGAGCTGGACCGCGTGCGCGAGGCCGGGTACGCGCTCAACGACGGGGAGTCGGGCGACGGCATCCGCACGGTCGCGGTGCCGGTGCTCGACCGGCAGGGCCACGTGCGTTACGCGCTGGCCGTGCGCTCCACGCCGCTGGTCATGAGCGACGCGCGGATCGACTGGTTCGTCACGCACGCGCGGGCCTGCGCCCGCGCGCTGGAAGTGCTGCTGATTCCGCCTGGCGAGCGCCGGTCGCGCACCTCCGAGTGAGGCGGTTCACCGCCCCGCTGTAAGTAAGCCATGCAACGTGCTGAGCGCCGTTTTGCCGTTGGCAGGTGCGGCCGGTGCGAGCATCGCGAGAGATAGAAGCGATCACCACAGCCGGGGGAGAAATGCTGCGAAAACTGATCCTGATAGCGGGCGTGGCCGTGGCGGCATCACCAGCCGCCATGGCCAAGGCCTGGGCGGACGATTCGCCGGCGGTTCCAGCGGCACGGGCGGCCATCGCCAGCCCGGCAGCCGGGCAAGCGCCCGGTGCGTGCGATCCCGGATCGCCGTGTGCGGCAGTCAACTGTGGTCCGGGCCGCGTCTGCGTGCCCTCGCCCAAGCAGTGCTTCACCACACCGTGCCCGCAGTACGACTGCGTGCCCGCGTCCTCGGTCCCCCGCTCGGATCACCGGCCTCCCCACCCCGGCTCACACCCGGGCCGGTGGTGGCCTCGTGATCCGGAGCAGCGGCCGGCCCATCCGCGCCACCGGCAGACGGCGGACAGCTCAGAGAGCCCGCCTGTCAGCACTCCTGGTGCCCCGGCACGGAACGTCGGACTGGTTGTCGATCTCCAGCTGTGAACCTGTCAGGCTGGCTGCTTTTCGTGCCGCTCGAACGAGCCTGCGCAACCTGGCCATCGGCCTGGCTCGCCTGATCGGCGGGATCCTGCCGCCCGTTCGGCCGGCGGGCTGTCGTCGCGTACGTCGAGCCCACTCTGCAATCCAGGTGAGCGAAGTCCCGACGGGTTAGGCGCCCCTCAGTGTGACCGGAAACCGACGCGGGCTGGACGGCTCACGCGGGGCGGCGAGATTCCACTGTCTGCCACGCGGTTTCGTCCAGCGCCGACGTCGTGTCCGTGCGGTGCTCAGAGCCAGAAGGTGTCGTGGTGGAGGTAGAACTCCGCCTTTTCCTCTTCGCTCATGTCCGCGAGCGTGAGCAGTCCCTCGAAGTAGCCCTCTCGTGGCGCGCCCGGCGCGAAATGCAACAGCATCGACGCCGGCTCTCCCGATTCGTTGCGGAACGCGTGTACGCCACCCTCGGGGACGTGCACGAAGTCGCCGGGGCTGGTGTCGATCCAGCGCCGTCCGTCGTAGATCCGCACCGTGCCGGAGAGGATGTAGAACGATTCGGAGATCGACCGGTGAAAGTGCGCCGCCGGGCCGCTGGGCTCCGGTCCCATGTCCCAGCGGTAGAGCCCGAACTGTCCATTGGTCGTCGCACCGGTCGCCAGATAGTGCACCGTGGTTCCGCTCGGGTAGTCGAGCTCGGGCGCGGCGTCCGGGCGCCGATACGACGCCGTCAGCTCGCCCGTGTCACCGTGATAGGTCGGCGGTGGATACGTCAATGATCGTCCTCTCCTCGGATTCGAGTCGCTCGCCCGGTCGTGGACCCGGCTGTTCGACCTTGGCACGGCGACACGAGCTGATGAAGGTCAGCCGTCGTCACTCCGGGTGCGGAGTACTTCGTACGTCTCCCTGCATCGCTCGGTGTCGCCGGGTGCGCACAGCAGCACGCGCAGATCGAAATCGAGAGTACGCCGCCGGCCCGCCGAGATGTAGGTGATGCGTACACCCTCGGCTCCCGCGGAGGCGTCGCCGGTCTTCGCGTACTGCAGGGCGAGCTCGGTGTGGAGAGGGCTCTCCTCGCAGACGGTGGTGACGGCGGGGACGGTCATGGAGCGGGAGCCACGCGGGACGACCACACGCCGGCTTCCTGTTCCGGCAGCACACGGTCGAGGGTGATCGACGGCCGCATCATCGGATAGGTGCGGCCGATGTTCCACGTACGCCGGAACGACGGACTGTCGAGGACCACCACACGCTGCCGTCGAGGAGCGGGATGTCGGCGGGGCACCCGGCGGTGCGGATCGACTCGCCCGTCCCGTCGCGCAGGTCGAACCGCGCCACGATCGGCCCGGCCTCGGGCTCGAGAGGCCCGTCCGTGGCCGCCTCGACCCAGGAGGGGTGGGGGATGGTCAGCGGCACGTGCCCGTTCAGGACGTGCGCCAGCAGCGTGGAGAGCTGGAAGTTGTCCCCGATCCCGCCGATCGTCATCGCGTACGCCCGCCCGGTCGGCCGGTGCAGGACGATCAGCGGCTCGTCGTCGAGCACGGCGAGGAGCCTCGGCAGGCACCACAGGTCGGGGCGGTCGTCCTCCGTGGCGGCGACCGCCGCGGCGAGTCGCGGGCGCCGGGAGAGATCCGCGCGGATGGCCGCAGACCGCTGGAGCACGGTGGTCGCGGCCGCGCTCCAGTCCTCGGCGATCGACCAGCCCACGACCAGGTCGAGGGCGCGAGCGAAAGGCAGGCGGCGACCGAGCCCGAGCCGTCCGGGCAGGCCGAAGGGGCCGGAGAGCACGCGCGCCGCGCCGAGGACCACCTGGTCCTCCGGACCGGGTTCCGGGAGGCGCCGGTCGGTGACCGCGCGCCAGGCCCGCGCGAACTCGGCGGAGCGCTCCAGCGCGTCGCACAGTCCTTCGACCACGGGGTCGATCAGCGGGGCGGGATCGGCTCCGTTCTCGACCATCGCGCCGCCCATCACGGCCAGCCGCGCGCCGAGCCCGGGAGGCAGCCGGTCGAACAGGCCGCACAGGCGGACGAGGACGGCGTCCGCGGTGGCCGGGTCCGAGTCCTCCGTCCTCTCCCACAGGTCCTGCAGGGTCGCCAGGAAGCCAGGGGCGTCCTGAGCGTCCGCGGCACGGTAGAGGTCGTCGCACCGTTCATTGATCACTTGGTCGAGCACCGCACGATGCTAGGACAGGGCGGAGCCCAGCGGTTGGCGAATACCGACATGTCGGAGAGCGGGCAGCACGCCATCGCCCAGCTCCTCCACGCGGCCGCCCCGGCCGTGGGCCGGGGCGATCGGAGGGGTCAGCGCTCGTCGACGACCCGGCCGTTCAGGGCGGTGGCGTCCTTGGTCAGGGACATGGTCAGCGGCGCCTCCGGGAAGGTGGGCAGGGCGGCGAGGGCGGCGCCCAACTGCTCGCCGGACTCCCAGTGCCAGGTGTCGGTGTAGGTGCCGTCCTCGAGCTGGATCAGCACGGTGCGGGTGAGGCCGGGATGCCCCTCCCTGATGGTCGCGATCAGCGAGCTCCGGCGGGCCAGGAACTCCTCCAGGTCGGTCTCGGCGACGGAGTAGCGGTGCGAGCGGACAGCGGTCATGTCGGTGTCTCCTTCTGTACGTGAGGGTCGGGGAGGGGGCTTACCAGCTGCCGGCGATCTGCCGGACCGGGGCGTTCAGGCGGTTGAAGAGGTTGGTGACGGCGGTCATCAGCAGGATCGAGGCCAGCTGCTTCTCGTCGAAGTGGTCGGCGGCGTTGTCCCAGACCTCGTCGGAGACGGCGTCGGCGCGGTCGGCCAGCCGGGTCGACGCCTCCGCCAGCCCCAGCGCGGCCCGCTCGGCGTCGGTGTAGTACGGAGCCTCGCGCCAGGCGCTGACCAGGCCGATGCGCTCGTCGCTCTCGCCGAGCTTGCGCAGGCTCTTCAGGCCGCTGTCGACGCAGGGGCTGCAGCCGTTGATCTGGCTGACCCGCAGGTGGACCAGCTCCAGGAGCTCCGGGGGAAGCCCCTGGGACTGAGCGGCCTTCATCAGCTCCATGATCGGCTTCATCGCGGCGGGGATGATCGCGGCGGGGTTCTTCATCCGGGCTTCCATCGTGGTGCCTCCGTATCGGTTCTGTCGGATCCGTCTCGGTTCGTGTGAGATCAGAGTGGCCGCCCGGATTGATACATTCGCTATGCGCGCACGATGCGAGGGTGATGGGGGGACGATGCTGCGCTTCACCCTTCTCGGCCCCGTCCAGATGGTCGTCGACGGCGCGCCCCTGACAGGCATCGCCCCACGTCACCGGGCTGTCCTGGCCTACCTCCTGCTCAACGCCGGCCGAGTGATCGGCATCGAGCGGCTGATCGACGCGATGTGGGGTTACGACCGGCCCGACACCGCCCGGTCGCAGATCCACGCCTCGATCACCGCGATCCGCAAGGTGCTGCGCGGCGCGGGAGCCGTACGGCTCCTGGAGACGCGCGCCGGCGGCTACGTCGCGCAGCCGGAGCCCGGGCAGGTCGACGCGCACGAGTTCACCGAGCTGGTGGCCGCAGGCGAGCTGCGCAGGGCCCTGGACCTGTGGAGCGGCGAGGCGCTGGAGGACGTGCACGCGCATTACGTCACCGGCGTGCGGGAGCTCTGGAACGACCGGCGGCTGTCGGCGTACGAGCGCCTGGTGGAGGGCGAGCTCGCCGCCGGCCGGCACGCCGACCTGCTCGACGAGCTCGCCGCACAGGTGACCGCCAGCCCGCTGCGCGAGAAGCTCAACGGCCATCTCGTCCTGGCCCTGCACCGGGCGGGACGGCAGCCCGACGCCCTGGCCGCCGCGCGCGCCTACCGTACGGCTCTCGCGGACGAGCAGGGCCTCGACCCCGGACACGCCTTCACCGAACTGGAGCGGGCGGTCCTGGCGGACGATCCGGCCCTGCGCCTGGCCGGCCCGGCGCCGGTGGTGCCCGCCCCGCCGGCCCGCTCCACCTTCCTGCCCTACGACATCCCCGATTTCTCCGGACGGGCCGCCGAACTGGAGCGGCTCGCGGACGAGCGCCACCACGCGCCCGGCGGGCCGGCGGTCGTCACGATCGACGGCATGGCGGGGATCGGCAAGACCGCTCTCGCCGTCCACGTGGCCCACCGGCTGGCCGATCGCTATCCGGACGGCCGGCTCTTCATCGACCTCCAGGCCCACACCGCGGGCCGGGAGCCGGTCGACGCCGCCGCGGCGCTGGAGACCCTCCTCCGCCAGCTCGGGGTGCCCGCCGGCCGCATCCCGGTCACCCCGGCCGAGCGGAGCGCGCTCTGGCGCGCCGAGCTGGCCGGTCGCCGCGTGCTCGCCGTACTGGACAACGCCCTCGACGCCGAGCACGTGCGCCCTCTGCTGCCGGGGCGCTCCGACACCCTCGTCCTGGTCACCAGCAGGCGGCGGCTCGTCGACCTGGACGGAGCCAGGGCGCTGTCGGTCGGCGTGCTGGGCGAGGCGGAGGCGGCTGAGCTGTTCGAGCGGATCGTGGGCGAACGCGCTCACCGGGAGCCGGACGCCGTACGCGAGGTGCTGCGGCTGTGCGGGCACCTCCCGCTCGCCATCCGGATCTCCGCCGCCCGCCTCCAGCACCGCCCGCGCTGGACCGTGTCCTACCTGGCCGGCCGGCTGCGGGACCATCGCCGGCTCCTGGACGGGGTGTCGGCGGCCTTCGCCCTCTCCTACGAGCAACTCCACGAGGACGAGCAGCGCATGTTCCGCCTGCTCGGGCTGGTGCCCGGGCGCGACATCGACGCCTGCGGAGCCGCCGCGCTGGCCGGGATCTCGGAGGACGAGGCCGAGGAGCTGCTCGAAGGCCTCCTCGACGCCCACATGCTCCTGCAGCTCGAACCGGGCCGCTACACCTTCCACGACCTGCTCCGCGAGCACGCCCGCTCGCTGGCCGAGGACGACGGCGCCGTCATGCGGCTGCTCACCTACTACCTGCACCGCTCCCGCGCGGCGATGGACCGGCTCTTCCCGTACACGGTCGGCCAGCGGGAGGGCATCCCCCAGCCGTCCGCCCCGATCGCACCCGTCCGCGACGCCGCGGAGGCGGTCACCTGGCTCGACGCCGAGCGCTCCAACATCATCGCGACCGCCGTCCACGGGCCCGAGATCTGCCTGGGGATGCTCGCCCTGGCGATGCGCCCCTACCTCGACCGGCACGCGCACCACGACGACGCGCTCACGCTGCACGCCCTGGCCCTGCGGCGCAGCCGTACGCTCGGCGACCGCGTGGTCCAGGCGCGCGCGCTCACCGACCTGGCGCGGACCTACTGGCGGCTCGGCGAGTACGAGCGGGCGGAGGAGCACGCTCACCAGGCCCTCGACCACTGGGCCCTCGACACGCGCGAGAACGCCGGCGAACGGGCCCGGGCGCTGCTCACCCTGGGGAACGTGGCCCTGCGCCGCGGCCGGGACGCCCAGGCGGAGCAGTACCTCAAGCAGGCGCTCGACCTCACCCGGATCGGGGCCGACACCTGGGGCGAGGCCAACGTGCTCGGCATCCTCGCCCTCCTCCTCGACCGGGCCGGCCGTCCCGAGGAGGCCCGGCGCCACCTCGACCTGGCGCTGGCGCTCCACCGCAAGGTGGGCGACCCGGCCGGAGAGGCGGTGATCCTCGACCACCTCGGCGTCGTCCTCCGGCGCCAGGGCGAGCTCGCCCAGGCGCGCGCCCGCCACGAGCAGGCCGCGGCCGTCTACCGCGCGCTGGGCAACACCGCCGACGAGGCGGCCGCGCTCAACGGGCTGGCCGAGGCGGCGGACGACCCGGCTCGGGCGGTCGAGGAGCACACGGCCGCGCTCGCGCTCGCCGACCTGACGCGCAACCGGCCGGAGCAGGCGCGCGCCCACGACGGGCTGGCACGCGCCCACCTCGCGCTCGGGAACGCCGAGCAGGCGGGTGAGCACGGGCGGCTGGCTCTCGGCCTCTACGGGGAGCTCGGCGTTCCGGAGGCCGAGAAGGTCCGCGACCTCCTGGAGGGCGCCGGAGCGTCCGCCGCGCCGCCTGCTGGCGCGGCGCGGCGGTAGGCCGTCAGCTCCCGAGCACCGCGCCGAGAGCGGTCAGCGCCTCGGCGGCGTCGTCGCCGGTGGCGCGCAGGGTCACGGCCTGCCCGCTCGTGGCGCCCAGGCCCATCAGCGACAGCACGCTGCGCACGTCGACCGAGCGGGAGCCGTACGAGAGGGTGACGGCCGAGGTGAAGGCGGCCGCGGTCTGGGCGAGCGCGCCGGCGGGGCGGGCGTGCAGGTCCTCGGTCAGGACGATCGTGCGCTCGCCGGCGCCGGCCTCGTCGGCCGCGGGTTCAGGGATTGCCGTGGGGTCAGAGCTTACGGACATGCCACGCCTCCTCGGCCGCCGCCAGCACACCGTCGAGCGAGGCTCCGCCGCCCGCCGCGACGACCGCGGAGATGGCGCCCTCCACGAACGGCACGTCGGCGATCACGACGGCACCCGGGGTCTGCAGCAGCCTGGCGGTGAGCACCGAGCTGCCGAGGTCGGGGATCAGCACGACGCCGTCCCCCCGGTCCACCTCCGCGATGGCGGCGGTCACCCGGTCGGGGCTGGTGCCGAGGCCGCCGTCCTCGGTGCCTCCCGCCGCCGCCAGCGGCACCTGCGCGCCGCCGATCTGCCTGGCCAGAGCGGCCACCTCCGCGGCCAGGCCGCTGCTGTGTGAAATGAGTACGATGCCAACCATTCGTTATTCCTGAAGATCGTTCGGCATAATCGAAAAGTGATCCAGTCGGTGGAGCGCGCCGCGCTCATCCTGAAGGTCCTCGGGTCAGGCACCCCCCGGCTCGGGGTCACCGAGATCGCCGAGCGGGTCGGCCTCGCCAAGCCGACTGTGCACGGGCTGCTGCGTACGCTCGCCGCGTGCGAGCTGGTCGTGCAGGACCCCGACACCGGCAAGTACGCGCTCGGGCCCGCCGTGCTGCAACTCGGCAACGCCTATCTGGAGGGTTCGGAACTGCGGGCCAGGAGCCTGCTGTGGGCCGACTCCCTGGCCCAGCGCGTCAACGAGGCCGTCTGGGTCGGCACGCTGTCGGGGAGCCGGGTGATCGTGCTGCACCACGTGTTCCGGCCCGACGACGTCGTGCAGATCCTGGAGGTCGGCGCGGCGATCCCGTGGCACGCCTGCGCGCTCGGCCACGCCATCGCCGCCCACGACCCGCGCGGGGAGGAACTGCTGTCGGACGACCTCGCCCCGCTGACCGGGCTCACCAGGACCGGCCGCGACGACCTGGAGCGGGCGCTCGCGGAGGTGCGCCGCCGGGGGGTACGCGGTCGAGGACCAGGAGGCGGCGCTGGGGGGACGCGGGCGTCGCCGCGCCCGTCTTCTCCCCGGGACGGCTCGGTGGCCGGCGCCGTCGCCGTGGTCGGGCCGGTCGAGCGGGTGCTGGATCCGGCGCGGCGGGAGGAGATCGCGCTGGCCGTGCGCGAGACCGCGCGGGGCGGTCTCGCGCGACCTCGCGCGCCCCGCTCGGCCGTGCCTGGGGGCTCGGCCGCCTGAGCGGGTCCCGGCCCGGTGTGGCCCGCCCGCGCAGCGCTCGGCCGTGCCCGGGGGTTCGGCCGCCTGAGCGGTCCCGGCTCCTCGCGGCCCGGCCGCGGTTCACGGTCATCGGGAGGCGGCGGCCTTCAGCGCGCCGAACAGCAGAGCCGTCGAGGCGGCCCCGGGATCCTCGTGCCCGACGCTGCGCGGCCCGAGGTAGCTGGCCCGCCCCTTGCGCGCCTGCAACGGGACCGTCGCCCTGGCGCCCTGCTCGGCCGCGGCGGCCGCCGCCTCCAGGGCCTCCTCCGGCTTCAGCCCGTCCCGTACGGCCTGGGCCAGCGCCTTCGCGGCCGGGGCGAGAGCGTCGACCATCGTCTTGTCCCCCTCCGCCGCCGCGCCGAGGCGCTGGACGCCGGACAGGGCCGCGTTGAGGCCCGTGCTCAGCTCGGCCGGCGAGATCTCGGCGGCCTCGCCGAACGCCTTGCCCATCTCGCGGAAGGCGGTGCCGTACAGGGGGCCGGAGGCGCCGCCGACCTTGCGGATGAGGGTGGAGCCGACGAGGACGAGGAGCGCGCCCGGGGTCTGCGGGGACGCGTCGGCGAGCGCTTCCTGCGCGGCGGTGAAGCCGCGGTCGAGATTGGCGCCGTGGTCGGCGTCGCCGATCGCGGCGTCCAGTTGGGTGAGGTGGTCGCGCTGCGCCCGCACGGCGGCGGCGATCTCCTCGATCCAGGCGGCGAAGAACTGGGTGTTCACGAGGGGACTCCAGAGGTTCGGATGGCGGTCAGCGGCCCCAGCGCAGCGCCGGTGTCTCCACCGGCGCGTCCCAGAGCCGGGTGAGCTCGCCGGTCAGCGAGCACGTCGTCACCGAGAAGCCTTGCATGTCGAGGCTGGTCACGTAGTTGCCGACCAGGCTGCGCACGGCCGTCGCGCCCTTGTCCCGCAGGTACGCCTCCACCTCGGCGAAGACGATGTACAACTCGATGAGCGGCGTCCCGCCCATGCCGTTGACCATGACGAGCGTCTCGCCGGACAGCGGCAGATCGGCGTCGATCGCGTCCATGGCGACACGGACGATCTCGCGGGCCTCGCGCAGCGGCGCCCGGGTCCTGCCGGGCTCGCCGTGGATGCCGATGCCGAGCTCGATCTCCGTGTCGCTCAGCTCGAAGGTGGGCTTGCCCGCGGCAGGGACCGTGCAGGGCGTGAGCGCCACCCCGAACGAGCGGCTGCGCTCGTTGACCTCCCGGGCGACCCGCGCGACCTCGGCCAGGGGCGCGCCGGTCTCGGCCAGCGCGCCGGCGATCTTCTCGACGAACAGGGTGGCGCCGGTGCCCCGGCGGCCCGCCGTGAACAGGGAGTCCTGCACCGCCACGTCGTCGTTGACGAGCACGGTCGCCACCTCGACGCCCTCGTCGCCGCTGAGCTCGGCGGCCATCTCGAAGTTCAGCACGTCGCCCGTGTAGTTCTTCACGATGTGCAGCACGCCCGCGCCGCCGTCCACGCCCTTGGTCGCCTCGATGAGCTGGTCGGGGACGGGGGAGGTGAACACCTCGCCGGGACAGGCCGCGTCGAGCATGCCGTGGCCGACGAACCCGCCGTGCAGCGGTTCGTGACCCGAGCCGCCGCCGGAGACCAGGCCGACCTTGCCCGGCCGGGGGGCGTCGGCGCGGAAGACGACCTTGTTCTCGATGTCGACGCGGAGCGAGGGGTGCGCCGCGGCGATGCCGCGCAGCGCGTCGGTGACGACGGAATCGACACTGTTGATGAGCTTCTTCATGACGGGGTCCCTACTGCCGTGGTCGTGCTCTCCAGCTTCGTCCTTCCTCGCGAGGCCGCAAGCGCCGTGTAGGCGAGCGCCCCGATCAGCCCGCCCGCGAACTCCCCGACGAAGTAGGCCGGCAGCTGGTCCCAGCTCACCGCGCCGCCCCAGGCCGCGTCCACGAGGAACGGCCTGCGTAGCGGGCCGGGTTGATCGCGGCCCCGGTAACCGGGCCCACGATGACGATGATCGCGAAGACGATCGAGCCGATCGCCATCGGCGCCCAGCCGGGGGTCGCCCGCCGGTCGAGCACCCCGAAGACGACGAAGACCAGGATGAACGTGCCGATCGCCTCGATCAGCGTGCCGCGGGCGAAGCCGACCTCGGGGGCGTACGCGGTCACGCCGCCTCCGGCGGCCCTGGCGGCGTCCGCGCCGAGCGTCGCGAAGATCCCGAGCGCGCCGGCGAGGGCCCCGGCGACCTGCGCCGCGACGTAGCCCGGCACCTCGCGCCAGGGGAAGCGGCCGGTCGCGGCGAGGGCGACCGTGACCGCCGGGTTGATGTGGGCGCCGGAGATGTGCCCGACGGCGTACACCGTGCCCACGATGACCAGCATGAACGCGAAGCTGATCATGCCGAGCTGGGCCATGGAGAAGGGGGTGTGGGAGCCGGCGGCGATGACGCCGGTGGCCGCGGCGGAGCCGGCGCCGACGTACACGAGGAAGGCGGTGCCGAGTAGTTCCGACAGGAGCTTCTGGAACGTGGAGGGGGGTGAGTCGTTCATGAGACCGTCCAGAGTGTGAACGTCGTTCGATAATGTCGAACGCGGTTTCATAGAAGTTAAATCTGGAGGCCACCCACGTCAAGGGCCGCCGTGGTGCAGGGCCGTGAAGGCTCAGCGGGTGAGGGAGCGCAGCGCCCGCGCGACCCGGCGGTAGCCGCCTCGAGCCCGGATCGCGAGATGCGCGCCGAGGGCGACGGCCGGACAGCACAGCACGACCGCCAGCAGCAGGGCGGTGCCGTAGTCGTCGGGCCGCCCGGCGCTCCAGCCCCGGAACGGCAGGTAGATCGCGGCGAAGGTCAGCGGCGCCGCGACGATCGAGCTCAGTCCCCGCATACGGGAGTACGCGGCGATGGCGGCCAGTGCGACGCACCCGCCCACCACGAGGAGCGCGCCCAGGACCGTGAACGGCAGCCCGTAGATGCCCGGCGGGCCCTTCACCGCCATGTAGAGGCCCACCCAGGTGAGGAACCCGGCGGCCGAGAAGCCGAGCGGCGACCTCCGCAAGCACCCGGCGAACGCCAGCGCGGCCAGCAGCACGGTCAGCGCGGTGAGGTAGGCCGTCCCCGTCTCCGCCTCGATGCGCTCGCCCGCGTTGACGACAGGTGCGGCCGACTGCTCGGACAGGTCGTCGTATCCCCGGAAGCCGAGCCGGTGCCATCGTCCGGTGACGTCGCGCAGCGCCACGCCGTCGCGGCCGTTCGCCACGGCAACGAGGTGCCCCCGGGGCGTCGGCAGGACCGCCACGGCCGTGGACTCCGCGGTGTCGGAGCGGAGAGGGCTGCTCTCGTATCGGCGGTACAGGTAGTGCTGCCGGCCCGGTGAGACCTCCCAGGCCGTCGCCCAGGTGCGTCCTCCGTCGTCGGACTGCTCGACCTTGAGCAGAGGCGGGGCCACTCGGTAACAGCGCCTCGGCTCGCCGGGGACACAGGCTGTCGTCCGCGACGATCTTTCGGACGGCGGGCTGGTCCAGCGATGCTACGACCGGCCCTGGTCGCTCGTGGCAAGCCCGTCCACGCCGTAGCCGAGATACACGACGATCACGGCGTCGTGCGCCTCCACGTGCACGGCGGACGGAAAGGTCGGAGCCGCAGCGGTTGCGGTGACCGCGAAAACCGCCGCGGGCAGGGCGACCAGCAGCCGGGCGCGGCGCGCGGAACGGCCGGGACGGGAGGATGGCCGCACGGCGTGCCGCCGGACGATCCAGGCGAGACCGAGGGCGGGAAGGGCGAGCAGGTCGGCCGGGTCCGCGACGACGCCGGCGGAGGAGCTGACCAGCGCCCAGGCGTCGGCGGCCACGCGCGCTCCGATCGGCGTGGTCTTCACGAGGGCGAAGACCGCGCCGGTCAGCGCGATCGCCGCCAGGGCGGCCCGCCTGTCCGCCTCCCCGCGCTCCACTGCGGCGCTCCCCGAGGTGCCGCCCGGAGCGCGAGCGACGGTGCGCCGTACGGGGAGGGTCGCGGCGAACGCCAGCAGCGGCGGGGCGACCAGCATGCCCGCGACGTCGCTCAGCTTGCCGGTGACCACGCCCGGCCACAGGCGCTTGAGCAGATGGTCGTTGACGAGGAGCACGGCGATCGCGGCGAGTGTCGCCGGATGGCCGAGCCACGCTGCGGCGGTTCCAGTGCCCCGAGAGCTCACCGCCACCTCGTCTCCTCCGTCTGGCGTAGCCTACGTGGTTTGGACGATCTATACGCCGGGCCTATATGGAGACGGCATATGGCGTTCCGGGGGGAGGGTGTAGGAGTATCGCAGGGGCCTGAATCATGGGGAGGCGTTGATGTCGGTGTTGCGGGATTTGGTGGACGGCATCCGGAGCGGGGGGATCGAGGTGCTCGACCTCACCGCGCCGCTGAGCGACAAGACACCGATCCTGTTGCTGCCCGAGCCGTTCGGGCAGACGGTGCCGTTCTCGATGCAGGAGATCAGCCGGTACGACGACCGCGGCCCGGCCTGGTACTGGAACAACTTCACCACCGGCGAGCACACCGGCACGCACTTCGACGCGCCCGTCCACTGGGTCACCGGCCGCGACGGCGAGGACGTCGCGCAGGTGGCCCCCGCCAAGCTGATCGCACCCGCCGTGGTGCTCGACTTCAGCGCGCAGTCGGCCGCCGACCCCGACTTCCTGCTGGAGGTCGACCACGTCAAGGCGTGGGAGGCCGAGCACGGGCCGCTGCCCGACGGCGGCTGGTTGCTGTACCGCACCGGCTGGGACGTGCGCGCCCACGACCAGGCGGAGTTCCTCAACGCCGACGAGACGGGGCCGCACACGCCGGGCATGTCGATCGACTGCGCCCGTTACCTCGCCGAGGAGACGCCGATCACGGGCATCGGGGTGGAGACCGTCGGCACCGACGCCGGCGCGGCCCACTCCTTCGACCCCGCCTTCCCGTGCCACTCCTTCCTGCTCGGCGCGGGCAAGTACGGACTGACCCAGTTGCGCAACCTCGACCGGCTGCCGCCGACCGGCGCGGTGGTGGTCGCCGGCCCGCTGCCCATCGTCGGCGGCTCGGGCAGCCCGGTCCGCGTGCTCGCGCTGGTGGAGCGGTGAACGTCGCGGAGGCCGTCGGCGCGGCCCTCGCCGCCCTCGGCGTACGGGCGGCCTTCGGCGTCGTCGGCAGCGGCAACTTCCACGTCACCAACGCCCTCGTCGAGCACGGCGTGCGGTACGTCGCGGCGCGGCACGAGGGCGGGGCCGCCACGATGGCCGACGCCTACGCCAGGATGAGCGGCACGGTCGCCGTGCTCACCGTCCACCAGGGGCCCGGCCTGACCAACGCGCTGACCGGCGTCACCGAGGCGGCCAAGAGTCGCACCCCGCTGCTGGTGCTCGCGCCGGAGGTGACCTCGCCCACCTCCAACTTCCGTATCGACCAGACCGCGCTCGCCGAGGCCGTGGGCGCGCACTGCGCCAGGGTCGGCTCGGCCGCCACGGTCGTGGACGACACCGTGATGGCCTTCCTCGCCGCCCTGCTCGGGCGCCGGACGGTGGTGCTCAACCTGCCCCTGGACGTGCAGGCCGAGACGCTGCCCGACGAGGCCGCCGAGGCCGTACGCGAACTGCTGGCCGGCCGGGGCGGCGCGCACCGCGACGTGGCGAGCCGCGTGCCGGCGGCGTGGGGGCTGACGTTCCCCATCGAGTCCGGGGACGACGAGGAGCCGGAGGGGCTCGCGGCGGAGCCGTCCGACGAGCTGACGCGGTTCGCGCGGATGCTGGCGGAGGCGGAGCGGCCGGTCTTCGTGGCCGGACGGGGAGCCCGCGGCGCGCGGCGGGAACTGGAGGCGCTCGGCGAGCGGGTGGGGGCGCTGTTCGCCACCTCGGCGGTCGCCAAGGGCCACTTCCACGGCAGTCCGTGGGACCTCGACGTGAGCGGCGGTTTCGCCACCCCGCTCGCGGCCGAGCTGATCCGCGGTGCCGACCTCGTCGTCGGCTGGGGCTGCTCGTTCACCATGTGGACCACCCGGCACGGCGCCCTGATCGGGCCGGAGGCCAGGGTCGTCCAGGTGGACCTCGACCCCGACGCGCTCGGCGTGCATCGCGAGATCGACCTCGGCGTGGTCGGCGACGTACGCGAGACCGCGCGGGCGGTCGCCGCCCTGCTCGGCGAACCCGCGGCGCAGGGCGAGACGGGGACGCGCGGCTACCGCACTCCGGAGGTCGCCGAGCGCATCGCCCGCGAGGGGCGCTGGCGCGACGTGCCGTACGAGGACCTGAGCGCCGGAGGGCGCATCGACCCCCGCACGCTGACCATCGGGCTCGACGACCTGCTCCCGCAGGAGCGGCTGGTGGCCGTGGACTCGGGGAACTTCATGGGATATCCGTCGATGTTCCTCACGATCCCGGACGGCGGCGCGTTCTGCTTCACCCAGGCATACCAGTCGATCGGGCTCGGCCTGGCCACCGCGATCGGCGCGGCCGTCGCGCGGCCCGACCGGCTCGCGGTCGCCGCCCTCGGCGACGGCGGGGCCCTGATGGGCGTCGCCGAACTGGAGACGGTCGTGCGGCTCGGCCTGCCGATGGTGGTCGTGGTCTACGACGACGACGGATACGGCGCGGAGGTCCACCACTTCGGTCCGCACGGCTTCCCGCTCGGCACGGTCACCTTCCCGCCCGCCGACATCGCGCGGATCGCCCGGGGCTTCGGCTTCGAGGCGGTGACCGTACGGCGGGAGGAGGACCTGTCGGGGGTGGCCGAGTGGCTGAAGGGGCCGCGCGACAAACCCCTGCTCGTCCACGCGAAGGTCACCGCCGACCGCCCGTCGTGGTGGCTGGAGGAGGCATTCCGGGGTCACTGACGCGGAGCGGCGGACGCCGAGAAGAGGACCTTCGGCCCGGTAAAAGTTACGGATGAGTAGGTTACGGTTTCAGGCATGGCTGAGATCGTGTACCCGCCGGTCCTGCGGACCGCGCTGACCGCCTTCAAACTGCTCGACCTGAGGTTCCGCATGGAGGGCACGGAGCGGATACCCCGCAGCGGCGGCGCGGTCCTGGTGAGCAACCACGTCAGCTATCTCGACTTCATCTTCGCCGGCTTCGCCGCCTATCCCGCCGGGCGGCTGGTCCGGTTCATGGCGAAGAAGGAGGTCTTCGACCACCCCGTGTCGGGCCCGCTGATGCGTGGCATGCACCACATCCCGGTGGACCGGTCGGCCGGGGCGGGAGCCTACGACGCCGCCGTACGGGCCCTCAAGGACGGCGAGATCATCGGCAACTTCGCCGAGGCGACGATCAGCAGGTCGTTCACGGTCAAGGAGATCAAGAGCGGCCCGATCCGGATGGCGGCCGAGGCCGGGGTGCCCGTGATCCCGGTCGCCCTCTGGGGCGGCCAGCGGCTGTGGACCAAGGGCCGGCCCCGCAGGCTGCTGCAGCGGCATGTCCCGATCACGATCCTGGTCGGCGAGCCGATGCGGCCCGGTCCGGACGACGACATCGCCGCGCTCACCGGCGACCTGCGGCGGCGGATGACCGACCTGCTCGACGAGGCCCAGCGGACCTACCCCGACCAGCGGCGGGGCGTGTGGTGGCAGCCGCCCACCTCGGCGGCACCGCGCCCACCCCGGAGGAGGCCGCCGCGCTCGACGCCGCCGCCCGGCCACGCCGCGAGTAGGGCAGCACACGTCTGTCCGGTTCCGCAACACGGCCGTTACGCCGAAGGGTTGACCGGCGGTCAAGGGACGGGGATAACTGAGCCCGGGGGGACCCGCAACCCGTACCTTGGAGCCGTGGATGAGCATCGTGCCCCGCCCCCCGCTGGTCGGACGCGCCACTGAGCTGCGGACTCTCATCGACGCGGTGACCCGCCCGCCGGCGGTCGTGCTGGTGGAGGGCGAGGCGGGCATCGGCAAGACACGGCTCGTCCGCGCCGCGCTCGACCGCCTGCCGACCGGCGACCGCGCCGTGCTCCTCGGCTACTGCCACCAGATCCGCGAACCCTTCCCGTACGGGCCGGTCTTCGAGGCGCTGCGGGACATCAGGGGACGGCTCCCGGCGGCGCACCGGCTCAACCCGGTCACCGGCGCGCTCCGCGGCCACCTGCCCGAACTGGCCGGGGCGCTGCGCCGTCGCCGCAGCCCCTGGACGACCCGCGGGCCGAGCGCCACCGGGTGTTCCGCGCGATACGCGCCCTGCTGGCGGCCGTCGGACCGGCCGTGCTCGTCGTCGAGGACCTGCACTGGGCCGACGACGGCACGCTCGACCTGCTGCGCTTCCTGGCCGGGCAGCCGCCGCAGGGGCTCGCGGTGGTCGCGACGTGCCGCCGGGACGGCGTCGCCGGTCCGCCGCTCGGCCGGGCCTACCGGCACCAGCCGGACACGGCCAGCGTGGTCGTACGGCTGGCGCCGCTGGACGCGTCGGGCGTGGCCAGCCTGGCCGGTGCGCTGCTGGAGCGCTCCGACCTGTCTCCCGGGTTCGTCACACGGCTGCACGAGCGCACGGCGGGCATCCCGTTCGTGGTGGAGGAGCTGGTCCGATCCCTGCCCGCCTCGCCGCCCGGCGCGGACGACCCGGACGCGCTCGACCGTGCCGTCGACCGTGCCGGCGTCCCGCTGCTGCTGCGCGAGGCGATGGCCGAGCGGATGTCCTGCCTGTCCCCGGCGGCGGCGAGAGCGGTCCGGGCGGCGGCCGTGCTGCGGCTCCCCGCGGCGGAGCAACTGATCACCGCGGTCGGCGGCGACACGGCCGCGCCGAATACGGCCGGGCCGGGCTCCATCGGATCGGGCTCCGCCGGCCTGGCTGAGGCGCTGCGCGCCGGGGGTCCTGCACGAGCACCCCGGCGGCCGGTACGGCTTCCGCCACGCGCTGGCCCAGCAGGCCGTCTACGACGCCATCCCGGGCCCCGAACGCCGGTCGGCGCACGTCCGGGCGATGGCCGCGCTGGCCGCGACGGACGCGCCGCCGCTGGTGCAGCTCGCCTTCCACGCCCGGCAGGCCGGGGACACCGACGCCTGGGTGCGCCACGGGACCGCCGCCGCCCAGCAGGCCGCCGCGCTGGGGGACACCGCCCTGGCCGTCGAGGTGGTCGAGGGCATGCTCGACGACCCCGACCTGCCGGTGCGGGACCGGGGCCCGCTGGTGCTGATGCTGAGCCGCTTCGCGGCGACGGGCCTGTCGCACCAGCGGGTGGTGCGGCTGCTGCGCCAGGTGCTGCGGGGCGACTTCCTGTCGAGGGACGTGCGCGGCGAGGTGCGGCTCAACCTCGGCGTCGTCCTGTCCAACCAGGCGGGCGACGCCGCCGCGGGGCGGCCGGAGATCATGGCCGCCCTCGCCGAGCTGGACGACCGGCCGACGCTCGCCGCGCGCGGCTGGGCCAGCATGGCGATGCCCGAATGGGGCGCCGAGTCGCTGGCGGAGCACGCGGAGTGGATGGCCCGCGCCGAGGCGCTCGTGGCCACCGCCGACAACCCGGAGCTGTCTGCCGCGGTGCTGGCCAACCGGGCCTCCTTCGAGATGACGACCGGCTCTCCCGGCGCGTTCGACGTCGCCGCCCGGCTTCCGGTCGACGACCCGCGCACGGGGGTCCGGCGGGAGGTCGCCCGGGCGTACTGCAACCTCCACGACTCGGCGACCACCGTGGGGCTCTACGCGGCGGCCGAGCGGTTCGCCCGGGAAGGACGGCGGCTCGCCCTGGAGACCGGCGCGCAGTATCCCGCCTTCCTCCTCGACGCCTCCGCGATCCGCAGGGAGTGGCTCACCGGGCGGTGGGAAGGGCTGCGCGACCGGGCGGCGTCCCTGGGGGAGTCGGCCACGGAGACACCGCTGATCGCGGTGGACCTGTGGCTGGTGCTCGGGCTGCTCGCCCTGGCGACGGGCGAATGGGAGGAGGCGGTCAGCCAGTTCCACCGCGCCGGGCTGGACGCGCCGGAGGCCCGCAACGTGCCGGTCGTGACGGCCGCCGCCGGGGGGCTCGTCGACCTGCACCTCGCCCGGGGAGCGATGGACGAGGCCGTCGCGGAGGCCGGGCGGGCGGTCGCCCTGCTGCGCCGCAAGGGCGTGTGGGTGTGGGGCGCGAGCCTCGTCCCGTCGGCCGTCGCCGCGTTCGCCAGGGCAGGGCGCATGGAGACGGCGGAGGAGCTGGTGGACGAGTACGCCGCCGGGATCGCGGGCCGGGTGGCGCCCGCCGCGCACGCCGCGCTCGACGCCGCCCGCGGCGCGCTCGCCGCCGCAGGACGCGGCACGCCGACGCCGCCGCCCTCTTCGCCCGGGCCCGGGAGG